>CAYMHP010000031.1:22084-28991 GCA_964390225.1 uncultured Solibacteraceae bacterium | reverse complement strand
CAGGTCCTCGTACCACTCAATCTTGAGGTCGGGATGCAGACCACCCTGCATCAACACGCCGGTTCCACCGAGATCGATGGTTTCCTGAATTTTGTCGAAGATCACTTCCTTTGGCAGAATGTACCCTTCGGAGTGCCCCATCGGCCGATAAAAGGCGCAGAAACTGCAATACTCAGTGCAGAAGTTCGTGTAATTAATGTTGCGATCGATGATGTAGGTGACAATCCCCTCCGGATGCCATTTGCGGCGCACGGCATCGGCCTCCATGCCAACACCGATGAGGTCGTCGGAGCGGAACAGATCGAGCGCTTCTTCCCTGGTAACCATTCTGTTAGCCTGTGTCCCTCTAAGATATCAGAGCCGGTGATCGAGGTCACCGCCAGGCCGTCGGCCATGTCCCAAACTGGAGATATGAGCCTAGCCTACACGTTGTATCCCGGCCTCGCAGACGAGGTGCAGATTCCGGAGAACGGGACACTGAGCCGCACGTTGTATAACGACGAGTATCTGAAGGTGATCGTTTTCGGATTCGCTGCCGGCCAGGAGTTGTCCGCCCATACGGCACCCATGGCGGCGTCGATCGAAATCATTCGCGGAGAAGCACGGGTTACGCTTGGCGGCGATGCCCACGACGTGAAGGCCGGCGCGTGGATCCACATGCCGCCTCAGCTACAGCACGGAATTGTGGCGGAAACGCCGGTGGTGATGCTGTTATCGATGTACAAACAAGTGCGGAGCTGATTACGCGCTGACCGCGAAAGCTTCTTCCTGCACCAGTTCCTTCACAAACAGAAAAATCGTGAATAGCGGACTGGAATCTCCCCTTCCCCAGCGGTTCACCTGCCATTTCGCTCGCATATAGCGGATGTCGGGCCGGCCGGACAAATCCAAAACGATTTGATACGTGCCGCAATAGAATTTTTGGGGATAAGTGATGATGGGCTTGGAACCCCAGTCGGTACCGTCGGCGGAGCCCCAGATGGAGATGTCCAGACTTTCTTGTTCGATTATCCGCGTGATGCCGAGGGTCAGCAGCAGCGTACGACCCTTATCTGGCCCCAGGGCGATCTCTGGCCCCGTGCCGGCTTCACGGACAGTTGTTTCGGGCAGCAAGAATGCCGGAAGCATTGGATCTCTCAGCTCACACCAGTAACGATCGGACGAGGATTCTGGGCTGATGTGGAACCAACTCCAATGTCTCACATCTCGCCAAAAAACAAAAGCAAATTCCGGGGCCTACAAACCGTTGATTTGTACACAAAGACGCATGGTGCGCGGGCTTGTTTACCGGCTTCCAGATAATAATTAAGGCGAAGTCCCTATTAGTCCGCTGATCGAACTTATTAATTGGATATTTAGCCCTCTTTTTGTGGGAAAACCATACAAACACCACGCGAAGGTGGTCGGTTCCCACCGGACGCTCTCGACCGTTTCATTGCTCCGGAGCAAAGGCCAGCAGAACGTTTCCGGGAATCCCGCCCTGGCGAGAGTAGCCGGAATTCACGTACACCATTCCGTGGGCAATCACGGCGCCCGGGCCATCCAGAGAGCCGCCGCTGCCCATTACACCGTTTACGGTGTCGAACTCTCGGCCGGTATCAAAGTCCCAAAGGACCGAGCCGTCCTCGGAGGAAAAGGCTCGCAGGTGCCCATCGACCGAGCCGGAGAACACTGCGCCTGGGATGGCAGTGACGGCGGCAGGCTGGGCTGGGGAGCAGCCCGGTTTCGGGGGGTCGCAAGGCTTGGGAGCGGCGAACCAAGCCTTGCTGCCGTCCAGCAGACGCAAGGCCGTGAGCCCGCCGCCTTGGGACGCATCGAGGTTGCGGGTGCGCAGATCGGCTATGTCATGGTTGACCACAGGAATGCGAACCACGTCCGATACAGCCGCGTACACCTTCTGGCCATCCGATGCCATCCCCCACTGGACTCCGCCATTGGTGCTTCCCTTCCCGACACGCATTTGCCACACAAGTTCACCGCGGCGTTCGGGATCGAGCGCGTACACCACACCCGACTTTTGTCCGGCAACCAGCAAATTGCGCACCTCGGAGCGGACCAGCATGGCGGACGAGCCGAAATCGAAATCGGGGCCGCAATCGGAGGTCCCGGTGCAGGCCCCGCTGAAGACATCGGCGCTGGTGAACTGGCGGGACCACACGATCCGCCCGGTCTTGATCGCCAGCGCAACCACGGCGTCGCTCGTCGGGGTAGCGGGTGCGGAATAGTTGTCGCCCGTAGTGACGTATAGCAGACCCCGCGCGGTATCAAGTGTCGGGGCAGCCCATATACCCGCGCCGGACGGGCCCCACGTCGGCGTGCCCACTTTGTTTTGCCCGGTGATTTTCGGGGCATCCACCATGTAGCTCTTCCAAACCCGTGCTCCGTCCTGGATTCGCAGTGCGACGACGCTGCCGCGGAAAGTGCAGCAAGGATATTTGGGGTCGGACGCGCGGTTCTCCTCCCATGATGCTACCGGGACGAAGACCGTGCCGTTGTGCGCCACCGGCGCTCCCGTGAGCCTCGCGGCATCGTGCTCCTCGATGCGCTTCTTCCATAGCAAGCGGCCGTTTGCGGCGTCGACGGAATAGAACCAGCCAATCTGGTCACCGAATAACAACGCGACGTGGCTCCCGGTTTTTGCTGCCAGCAGGGAAGAGCGCACGGGACCGGTCGCTTCGAAGGTCCACCGGATGCAGCCGGTGGACGCGTCGAGCGCGTGGATCACGCCTCCCGCGCTGCCGGTGAACAGGTTATTTCCGACTATCGTCGGCTGCGCAAAGGCGGTGACATCGCCTTCATAAGCAAACGCCCACTTTAATTTCAGCCGGCGTACTCCGTCGAGCGTCAGGCCGCCGGCTTCGATCGACTGAAATCGGCTGTTCTCGGCCGTGGGACTCCAGCCATTCCAGGGCGAATTGAGATCGGCCGGGAGATGCACTTCGCGGTCGGCGCAATATGCTTTCGCCGGAACCGCATCCGCGCTCCGGGGCATTCCGATATACGACGCGACCGCCTCCCGCTCTGCAAGCGACATCGTATAAGCAACGCTCATCATCTCGCCGAAGTTGAGCGTTCGCAGGATACGCGAGGCTGTCATCTGTTCGAGCGCCGTGCGGGGTGGGATGCGCGGATTCCCCTGCTCGTGACAGCCCGCGCACCGCTGCTTGAAGACGGCCTCCCCGGAGACGGCATCCGCCGCGCCGAGAGACGTCACTCCGGAGATGAGTGCTGTAAGGAAAACGACCGCGATCCGATGCTGGTTCATTTTGATTCGACAGGGACCTCGATTGTGAGATCCGTTCTCTTCTTTGCCGCCCGCCGGCCGGCAGGCGCCACGACCCGATTCCACCACATCACCGCTCCCGTGACGAACAGCATCGCCGGCGCTAACCCGAGAACCACCCAAACGGTTTTGAGCGGCCAATCGCCCGGCCCGAAGTTTCCAAAGTGCAGGCGCGTCAGCCAGCGCAGGATCTGCGCGTCCGGGCTGGTTCGGGGGTGAAAAATATCGGGAACAACAAAAATTCCGACCAGCCGCTGAAAGGGCTCGGGGTACACGACGTAAATCCCGGTGACGCCCCACATCAAGGAAAGGGCGAAGGTCCAGAAGCCGGCCGCGCTGTGCAACTCCCAGTTGAACCGTTTCCATGTGGCTCGGCGGCTGATCGTCAGGCTGCGCCGCCAGTTGCCAATGCCGGGCCACCAGACGATTGCGCCGGTTCCACAGAGCAGCGTCAGGAAAACAGCCCCCGCGCCATTGACCAGCCGGCCCTTCTTTCCGGCCAGCAGGTTCGTATGCAAGTCCGAGAGCCAGGCAAGGACGCGGATGGAGTACGGCACCGATGGGCCGAGATCCGCCCCTGTATAAGGATCGAACAGGCGCTGCTTCTGCTTGTTCCCCTGTTGCAACCAGATCTCGACGGCTTCCTTCGCGCGTTTGCCCGGCCAGATGTAACTGACGTGGTACCGCGGATGCGCTTTCTCGGCGGCTGCCTTGAGCTCTTGCCGGCTCAACCGCGCGCCAGTACCCGCCACCGCCACCGGCTTGGGGCCAAGGGCTTTATAAAGGTCGTTTCGAAAAACGATAGCGCTGCCGGAAACGCTGATGGCGAAGACATAAAGGCCGAGGCCAATTCCGGTCCACAGGTGGATCTGGAACAACGCCTTGCGCAGCCACACGCTCTGCGGACGGCGTAACCATCGCTCGGCAACACTCATTCCCGCCAGCCACCTCGTTCGCGAAATCCTTTCTATAATACGCGTTCGGCGGGCCAGGTTGAGCGGGGCATGCGCAGCCGGCGCAGCTGAAGTTCAGGCGATTTCAGCCGCGGCAGTCATGCGGCTCAGCCACGGGGAACGCAGCACCGCCGGCAGGCCGCAGGCGCTACCGCCCGCAGCGCCCGACCAGCCACGACGAGCACAGCAGAAAGCCCAGCAGCAATCCGCCTTCGAGCAACACGCGACTCACAACACTCGCCACGAGGTACTTTCGCATAGAACACCTGCCTTTAAATGCCGAACTTCCAATTCGCCGCTCTTGCCCACTTCGATCGCCACCATGGGAGCTTCGCCCGGCTGGATCACGTGCTTCCCGTTCTGCAGGTCCCAGGAGTCACCGTAACGGGCAACTACGTACGGGTTCTCCCGAACGACGCGGATGCGGAATTGCGCCGTGGAAGGCTCGTAATTGGCATAGCTGAAGCAGCGGCCGAGACATACCCGGTCAACCATATGCGTCAGGGCGTTAGCGCGCAACCCGGGACCGATGATCGGGCTCACGACCCGTTCGCCCGCCGGGAGTTGCGCGACCACCGCCTGCATACGGTCTTCGAATCCGTTCAACGCGCGCTCATCGCGGAAAAGAAAGACGAAGTACACCAGTGCCAGGCCGGTCAATGCGAACCGGTGCAACTTCGCCGGCTGTCCCGTCGCGAGCAGGCCGCAGATGCAAATGCCGCCGGCCAGCGACATCCGCTCGGCAATATAGACCAGCGCGTGATGATATTCCGGAAGGAGCATGCTCGAGGGGACCATGCAAACCGCCGCAGCGGCGAGCACGCATAGATGAAACGGCAGACCCGCAACCACCTCCCGCCCTTTGCGGCCGCGTAGCACGTCGATCAAAAACGCTCCCCAGACCACAAACAGCGCGGCCATGAGAACGAAGTACTTCCCGTCGAAGACCCAAACCTGGTCGGCCCCAGTAGCCAGCGAAATCTGATTCGCCGACCAAACCGAGACAAGCGTCCGGCTTACTACTAGATTCACCACCAGGAACAAAAGCAGTGACGCCGCCAGCAGGGTGCCGCGGCGGCGGGGCGTTAGTCTGCGGAAGATCTGGATGTAGACGGCCAGGCCAACTGCCCAGAGCACGGGCAGCGCATGAGCCGTGTAGGCCAGCAACAAAAGGGGCAGCGCGGCGGCAGCGCGTTTCCCGCCGCCGTCATAGATGAGCGCGAGCGCCCAGAAGCACATTCCCAGGCCGAGGTAGAAATTGAGGAACCCCATATGGAATACCCAGCCGTACGCCAGCATGACGATGGCGGGCAGCACGTGCCAGGGCCTTCGTCCGCAAACCGCGTGCACGAACGCGAAAGCTCCCCAGACGAAAACCAGAACGCTGACGGATACCGCTGCGCGCTGGGCCGACTCGGCCCCGAACCATCGGAAGAGTCCGCTCAGAATGAGATCAAACAGCACGTTGGTGGTTTGCCGAACGATGGTGAGGCCTTGCACGCTGCCGTTTTCGATCAGTTGAGCGAGCCAGGCATTATAGATGTGGCTGGAAAGATCTCCCGCCTGAATCCGGGATTGCCAGTAGCACGGGAGCAGCAGAACGGGCGACGCGAGCACGTATGGGAGCACGCGCGCCGCCAGTACAAGGGTGGCGCTGCGCCGCGCGGCGGCCGCGATCGACCCGGAAGCACCTCCACCGACCGCAATGGCGCCCGCGCCCATCAGGCTTGCTCCAGATGAACTGCTTGAAACTCGGGGATCAGCGTGAACGGCGTTGCCGTGGCGCGAATGCTCTCGCCAATCTGCCGGATGTTGCCTTCGAGTACCGGCTCCGCTCCTGCGGCAAGTTGCAGGTAATCGATCTTCAGGGGATCGATTCGCATGATGCGGCAGCAGGTGGCGTCCACGGCGCGCATGTCGGCGCCGGCCACTAGCACCCCCGCGGGTTTTGCGGTGCCCTGGATAGGACCATTCCCTTCCATCCCGACAATTCCGTCAACGATCGCGAATTTCCGGCGAAAGATCAGGTTCAGATCGGCGATCGACTCGTTGATGCCCGCCCAGTGGAGCGGATTCTTGGGCCAACCGTATACGCCGCCGGGCACAAGACCGAACAGGTTCTTCATTGCAAGCGTCGCACCTACCCAATGATGCGTTTTCATCTTGGGGATCGACACCAGCAAGTCCGCGCCCAGCGCGGTATTCGGCAAATAGAATTTTTCCAGGCGCGAGAACTGGCGCGGGGGATTGACCCGGCTGACATCATCCAGGTTGAGATCGATGAAGACGTCTTCGAATCGCGGGATCACTTTGAAATAGCCGGCGGCTTCCGCGAGGTCCAGCGTATTGCGGCGGTGCCCGGGACCCTCACCGATCCGCACCCGGGCGGCGCCAAGGGCGGAAAAGGCCTCGTAAATTGCGTGGACCAGCAATGGATGCGTGTTGATGCTGGACTCCGCTTCGAACTCCACCAGGTTGGGCTTCAGCAAAACGTCGCGGCCACGAACGTTCGGACGATGTTCGGCCACGAGGCGCCGCACGGTATTGTAGAGGCGCTGGTCGTAGGCGGAGTCGAGGAGGCGCCTGCGAAGCGCGATGAGCCCCGCGTGGGCCGGCAGGTCCATGAAGGGCAAGGCGTCGAACGCCGCGAACACGGCCACGACACCGGCCA
>CAYMHP010000031.1:0-22074 GCA_964390225.1 uncultured Solibacteraceae bacterium | reverse complement strand
GCCGGCGCGCGCACGATCGAAACAAGGGCGGGATCGGCCGGCCGGCGCTGCTGACAGCCGGCCAGGACGGTAGTCGCCGCCGAAGCGCCCAGCCATTCCCGTCTTGTCCAGTTGCGCCGCATGGGTTATGCGCGAAACACATCGCGCCCTTCGATGGCGGCATTGACCAGCAAGTCCATCGCGATATCTTGCACGGTCCTCAATTCGAACCGCCCGGGAGCCGCATCGGTCTTTGAAAGTTGTTTGTGCGCCAGAAGCCCGAGACGGAGCCAGTTCCAAGCGTCCGCCGATCGGCACTCATTCAGAAAGCCGTGCGCGGTGGCAAGAGACGCGTCGATCTTCGGTGAACGCACGCCGCGCAAGGCGGTTAGAGCCATTCCCGTTGTCTCCGGATAGGAACGCGAAGCGTATCCGAGAGCGGCTGTCGATCCGTGGTTCCAGCCCCCGTCGGCACAGACGCGCTCCAGCAAGAAGCGCTTTCCCATCCCGATGCGGCTTGCGAGTTCGACGCTGGGCTCGCGCCGGCAAACCTTTTCGAGCGCCAGGATGGTCAACGACGTAGGGCTCACCCACGCTGCCGCTCCGGGGATCCATGGCCATCCGGGAAACTGCTCTTCGGCCGGGGTGCGGTGTCCCAGCAGCCACTCGCGGAAGCGATAGGTTACGGTCGATTCCTCCCCGGTCAGCCCGCCGAGCCAGTGGACTGCCCGGCCGTGCGCGGCGTGCCCGAGCCGCTCCGGGGGGAGCAGCGCCACCAGCGCCGTGGCCCACGTGCTTTGATCGACGCTCAACTGCGGCGGCCAGCCGCCGTCGCGCCGTTGCGCACTCTGCAGCCAGCGCAGACCGCGGACCGCGGCATCCTGCTCGCCGGCATCCAGCAGCGCGAGCACACCGTAAACCGTAGGCTCCGTCCACGAGGCGCCGCGAACGTAGGGCCAGCCGCCGTCGCGGTTCTGTCCTCGCAACAACAGATCTACGTGCATCGATGGGGCGTCCTGGCTTGCCAGTCGCATTACAATAAGTGGGCGCGTGAGGCTATCGCGCGACGCGCCGCCTGCGGCGGCGAGAGAGCAGCATCACCAGCGTGACGCCGGCTCCCAGCCACATCGCTCCCTGAAAAGCAAGAGGCATCCTGATTCTCCTTTCCTTTGTGTGCCGGCCGGCGCTGGACATCTCACCGGGCGCGCCCGGCTGCCGGCCCTCTTACCGCTGCACTCGCCGGCTGCGGCGCCGTCTCATGAACAGAAAAAGAATGGTGCCGGCCGAAACCCAAATCAAAGCCTGAATAATCGTGTTGTTCATCGTCTTACCTCCGTCTTGGTTTAATGAATGGACTTCATCATCGGGAACAAATACTTGAAGATCTGCAGGATTCCCGGACCCGCGGCAACGATCAGCATGGAGGGCAGAATGAAGAAGAAGATCGGGAATACCAGCTTCACCCCGACCTTTCCGGCGCGCTCCTCCGCCTCTTGCCTGCGTTTCGTCCGTAGGAAGTCCGAGTGCGTGCGCAGCGATTCGCCCATGCTGGTGCCGAAGCGGTCGTTCTGCACCAGGATCGCCACTAGTTTGCGCAATTCCGGCTCGCCGGTGCGCTCCGCAAAATTCTTCAATGCTTCGGAGCGCCGCTTGCCTGCACGCATTTCCAGTGTGACCAGCGACATGTCCTCGCTGAGCTCCGGATGGCTGACTTGCAGTTCACGCGCGACGTGCTGAATCGCCTGGTCCAACCCCAGGCCCGCTTCCACGGACACCACCATCAAATCCAGGGCGTCGGGTAGCGAGAGCCGCAAGGTCTCCTGGCGCTTCGCGATCTTCTTTTCCAGGAAGAACCGCGGCAGGACCCACCCGGTAGCACATCCCGTCATAAGCAGCATCACGCGAAGCATCGGGGCATCCGGCAGGTGCGACTGCATCCCCAGGCTGACCACCAACATCAGCAGTGTCGAAACGATGCGCACTCCATAAAACACGGGGGCGGCATTCTCGGAACGGAAACCGGCGCGCACCAGTTCCAGCCGCAGCGAGTTGATGTCGGTCTCGGACGACGGCATCCTCGACCCAATCTGCTGCAGGACAGTGACGATCGTACTGGCCTCCGGTTCAGCCAGATCGGTCGTGACGCCCTGCCCCGCGACCGCCGTGATAACGGGAGTACCGAGCTGTTTTAGGAAGCGGCCAGGTTTATAGAAGATGCGATAGCCCACCCAGGTGAGCCCGAGCATCATCATCGCGAACGCGACCAGCGCAAATAGGAGAGGATGATCCATATCACACCTTGATGTTGATGATCTTCTTAATGAAGAAATTCCCCAGGACCTGGGCCACCACGGCGCCGCCGATCATCCATTTCCCGTCGGGGTCTTCGGCCATGCTCTGCAGATAGCCAGGCGCCACCACCAGCAGCCCCAGCATGGTGCATACCGGTAGAACCGTCAAAATCGTAGCCGTCAGGCGGCCATGCGCACTGGCAGCCTTCACCTGGCCCTTGAGCCGGAACCGTTCGCGAATCACATACGCGAGGCGACTCAGAATTTCGCTCAGGTTGCCGCCCGTCTGCCGCTGCAACAAGACCGATGACGTAAAGAACCGGGAGTCCAATAGCGGGACGCGATCTGTAAAATTACGGAGCGCGAGGTCCAGAGGCGCGCCCAGATTCTGCTCGTTGAAGAGCGTCCTGTACTCTTGCCCGAGCGGATCGGCCAGTTCTTCTCCGAGCATCTCCAGACTGATGGTGAATGCATGCCCTGCCCGCATCGAGCGCGCCAGAAAGTCGAGCGCCTCGGGGAACTGCTCCTCGAACCGGTCGATGCGTTTCTTCCGCTTCTGCCTCACGTACAAATATGGAGTGGCGCAGCCCACCGCCCCCAAAACCATCGCCGTCGTGGGGGCGTTGATCAGTATCGGAAACAGCATGCCGAGACCCAGACCGGGTATCGCGGCCAACGCCATGGCGGAAAGTAAGCGCGTCGATGACCAATTCAAACCGGCCTGCTGCAGCTGCACCTGTACGTGCTTGGAAAACTGCAGCGATCTGACTAGGGCCTTCACGCCAGTCGGCCGTTCCGGCTCGAGTTCCTTCAGCAGCGTCGCCACGCTGACGGTGGACTCGCCGGCGGCCGTCTGCAGCATGTCGGCGACCTGCTTCTTCCGACGCGCGTCGAAAAACTTCGTCCCCACGCTCACCGCCAAGAGGATGAGCGCGAATACGATGACGAAGGTGACGATTACGCCGACCGGCATCAGTTAATCTCCACTACGGTCTGGAACATCTGCGTCGGCAGAACAATGCCGCATGCCTTGAGGCGGTCGTAAAACTTGGGGCGGATCCCGGTGGCGCGGAACCGGCCGATTACTTTTCCCGCCTCGGAAATGCCGGTCTTTTCAAACAGGAAAATGTCTTGCAGGGTGATGATGTCCTGTTCCATTCCGACCACTTCGGTAATGTGCGTGACGCGGCGCGACCCATCGCTAAAACGCGAGACCTGGATGAAAAGGTCCACCGCCGACGCCACCTGCTGGCGGATGGAGCGAATTCCCATGTTGGAATTGGCCATGCCGACCATGACCTCGAGGCGGCCCAGACCATCGCGCGGGGTGTTGGCGTGAATCGTAGTCAGCGAGCCATCATGGCCCGTGTTCATCGCCTGCAACATATCCAGCGCTTCCTCCGCGCGAACCTCGCCGACGATGATGCGGTCTGGCCGCATACGGAGAGCGTTGATGACGAGTTGCCGAATATGGATTGCGCCGGCGCCTTCGACGTTCGGCGGGCGCGTCTCCATGCGGGCCACATGCGTTTGCTGCAGCCTCAACTCGGCCGCGTCTTCGATCGTCACGATGCGCTCGTCTTCCGGAATGTACGATGAAAGAGCATTCAACAGCGTGGTCTTACCGGCGCCCGTTCCGCCGCAGATCAGGACGTTCAGCCGCGCCTTGACACAGGCTTTCAGCAGCTCCAGCATGCCCTCGGTCATCGCGAGCTTCGCGACGAGGTCCTCGCCCTTGAGGGCATGACGGCCAAAACGGCGGATGGAAAGCAGAGGCCCGTCCACGGCGACCGGCGGAATAGCGGCGTTGACGCGCGATCCATCAGGCAGACGCGCATCCACCAGCGGCGACGATTCGTCCACGCGCCGGCCCACCCGGGAGACTACCTTCTCGATGATCCGCAGCAGGTGCGCATCGTCTTTGAACTCTACCGGCGTGCGGTAGAGCTTACCACCGCGCTCCACATAAACCAGGCGCGGCGTGGTGACGAGAATATCGGAGACGGTCGGATCCTGCAGCAGCGGTTCGAGCGGGCCGAGGCCGAAAACCTCATCCAGAATTTCCTCGATGACCCGGTCTTTTTCCACCAGGCTGAGCGGCGTCTTCTCTTCCTCCACCAGCTTGGCGACGGCGGCGCGGATCTCGGCGCGCACGCGTTCGCCGGCCATGGAGGAGAGCGCCTCGAGGTTTATGCGATCCAGAAGCTTGCGATGCAGCGTGAATTTCAGGTCCTGGTATTCGGGCGTGTAGCCTTCCCGGTTAAAGAGACGATTTACCCAGCCGGTCTCCCGGTTCTCCCTCGTCGTTGTGCCCAATGCGGCGGCCATAGTTATCCTTATCCAAATAGCGCGAAGCGCTTCTTGTGATTTGTTTCTTCCTCCAGGCCGCCCAGCTTCATCGCCAGCCTGGTGATGTTCTTTCCCAAATCGGAGGTGCGCGCCAGCATGCGGCCTTCCGCATACGTCTCGTACAGCTCCGGATAGTCGTTCGGGATCATGCAAAAGATGGGAACGCCCAGCATCTTTTCCAACTCCCCGGGTGTAATGTCGAGGCGTTTCGGCGAGCGGTTCAGAATCAGCTTGATGCGATGCTTTCCATACCCGCCGTCGAGCAGCGTCTGAATGATTTGCTTGGACTGGTGCAGCGCGGGGACCTCGAGCGTTGTCACCAGGCACGCTTCGTCGATCTCCTCCAAGGCCGACATGGCGAGGTGACTGAGGCTCCGCCCCAGATCGACCAGCGTCCAATCGTAGTGCGGCCGCGCGAAATTCAGCACGTGGCGGATCTGCTCGTCCTTAGGCTGTTGTTTCGAGCCCAGCGACAGCGGCGAGGCCACGATCTCCACGCCCGGAATGCCGTTCGACACCAAGGCCTTCCAATAGTGAATATCGAGCCGGTGCAGGTTATTGATCGCGTCGAGGATGGAATAAACCGTCTTCGTCTTGGTGATGAATCCGACCAGGCCTGCATTCAGATCGAGGTCCATGAGAAGGACCTTTTGGCCATGGCGCCCGAGTTCGGCCGCTACGTGGCAGACCAGCGTGGTGGCGCCGCAGCCCCCCTTCGCCGAGAAAAAGCCGAAGCTTTTGCCGGCGCCTTTGGCCGTACCGTCGCGCTTGCGGCTGCGTTCGGCCGAGCGCTTCTCGAGCGCCTTGCGCAGGGGCTCTTGCAGCGGCGGGTAAAGGAATTCGTTGATTCCCGCGCGCAGCGAAGCGAGAATCGTGTCCGCATCGGCGTCCATGTGCAGCGCGATGATCATCGGATCGCCAACGGCGCTCCGCAACGACGCTACCAGGCTCTCTAGCGGTTCCTTCCAGTTGCTGATGTCGACCAGGATTACATCCGGCCGCATGCGTTCCAGCCGATCGAGGAAATTGCTCAGGTCCCCGATGTCCTGGTGCTCCACAATGACGCGGAACGGCAAGTCCCCCAGGCAGGCCTGTGCCTGCTCCTGGAGTTCCCGGTTTTCAATTGCCAGCCCGATCGTCAGTGGATACATGAGCTAGGTCTCGACGAGGCGTTACTTGCCCGCTCCTCCCTGGTTAGGCGCGGCCGGCATCGGCGGCGGCGTCAGGCCCGGATTCGGCGATGGCGCCGCGGTCGGCACGGGCACGGGGATAAGCTGGAACGGCGGCATGGTCGGAGCTGCCGCGGCCTGCCCTTCCTTCTGCTTTTGCGTCAATTCCTCCACCGGAATCGTGTCGGACGGCGGTTGTACCGGCACTGGGCCCGTCTGCGAAATGGGCGGATGCCGCATCTCGATCGGACTGTTCGACGGCATGAAACTCCGCGGATAATTCAGCGTGGGCACCGCCTGGCCCGCGGGAATCGGCCGCACGATCTCGGGCGTGACGATCACCATCAGCTCCGAGTTGCTGCGGCTCACCGATCGGCTCTGGAAGAGTTTCCCAAGCAGCGGAATATCGCCGATGCCTGGAATCTTATTGAAGTTTTCGGTCGTCTGGTTGTCCAGCAGTCCAGCGATGACGAAGCTCTGGCCATTTTCCAGCTCCACTTCCGTCGTTACGCGCCGCGTAGAAAGCGCCGGGATGGTGAACCCCTCGAACGTCACGGCATGAGCGTAGTCCAGCGAACTGACCTCGGGCGCAACCTGCAGCCGGACCGTCCCGCGCGGAGTAACTGTCGGAAGAAAATTCAAACGAATGCCGTACTCGCGGAACGTAATGGTGACGGCGCCGACCCCGGCGCCACCTTGCAACATTGGAAACGGAAACTCGCCGCCCGCGACAAAACTCGCCGGTTTGCCGTCGATCGCCATCACGTTTGGCTCGGCCAGCATTTCAATCAGATTTTTGCTCTGGAGCGCTTTGATGGTGGCCGCGAGATTCAGATCGGGCCGGAACATAAAAATGTTGAGCGCGTCGGCGACAGTGTATTTCGTCGTGCCATTTGAATTCTGCACCTGGATCGGCGAATACTGCCCGGTGGTAATCGATGTCGCCTGATTGAACGCGCCGCTCGCAATATTGATGCCCAGGTCGGTGCTGGCCGAGCGATCCACGTTGGCGAATTTCACGCGCAGCAGGATCTGTGTCTCCACTGCGGGAACGTCGACCCGCAGCAGGTTGACCGGCTTTCCGCCCAGCGTCGAAACGATCGCCATCACGCGGTCCGACGAAACCACGTCTTTCACCGTGCCGCGAACAAACGCGGTCTCGTTCTCAAAAGTGACGTTGATGTTATCGTTCGGAAATTCGCGCATGATCTGCTGCCGCACTGCATCCAACCGCGACGAGTTCGCGCGTACCGTAAGGTCATACAACAGGCGCATTCCATTCTGCTGCCAGATGACCAATGAAGTCTCGCCCGCCGCCTTCCCGTTGATGAGCACTTCTCTGGGATTCACCGCGACCGCTTCCACCAGTTCGCCGTTGGCGACGGAAACCCGCTGAATATTGATGGGGCTGTCGATGATCAGCGATTTGCCGACGGTTACCGTCAGCTTGCCGGGGGCCCCCGACTCCGCACCCTGTTGGGCCGGCGGCTGCTGCTGCGCCTGCTCGGCTGGAGTCGCGGCCGCTCCATAGCCCAGAGTCGAGTTCAAGAGGCCGGTTGCCGCCAGCGCCCAGCCTGCCAGATGCCGGTTCTGTAACACCTATTTACCCTCCCCACTGCCTTCAAACTTCGTCTCGGCCTTCTTGTTCCCTGAGATGATCTCCATCACAAACGGCACTTCCCTTTTCACGGGCGCGGGGGGCGCCAAGTCGCGAATGGGGACCGGTGCGGGCTTCACGGGACGAGGACGCGGCGGTACTTCCGATATGGCTGGCTTCAAGTTCAGCTTGGTTCCGGTGAAGAGATTTGCCAGCGCCGCACCCGACGTCTTCGCCTCATCGCGATCGAGCGGATTGCGCAGCACCAACTGGATCGTGGTCTGATGGCTTGCCAAGCTAAGTTGTTCCGCCTGTTCGGGTGTCACCAAAAGGTTCACTACCTGAACGGTGATCGGTTTCCCTTCGGCGTCTTTCTTGAAGTCCTGCCCGGCGGAGAGCACTTCCACGTTTTGCAGGAGAGTCTTGGTCAGTGTGCCCAGGCTGGCGGTACCGGTCGGCGGCGTTCCTGAGATGAGCACGTCGACGCGCATGCCCGGCACGACGAATCCGGCGACGCCGACAACCTCATTCACCGGCACCGCAACGGCGCGCATCCCTTTAGGAATGATCGCCGCAAAACCGCCGCCCGCGCCCTTTGGCGCCAGCCGGGTTTCCAATATCGGCTCTTTGGCGAAGATCTTCGTGATGACGCCGCGGCCCACCAGGTCCTGAACCCGCGTCGACGCTCCCGCGGGCACCGGACCCGGCCAGTCCTCGAGCTTGATATCGTCCTCGCGCAGCACCATTCCCAGTTCCAGGTCGTGTGCTGCCAGCCCGAGTTTCACCGAGGCGGTTGCCGCCTTGGTGGTCTGTGGCCGGTTGGACATCAGCCGGTACAGCAAAAGGCTTGCGCCCGAGGCCACCACAAAAGCGAAGACTAGAACCGCAACAAATCTTTTATTCATTCCTCTTCCCCGTCCCGCCCGAGCTTCCATTTGCCGGAAGCGCCACGGTCCTCCGCTGTTCGATCATTTCCGGCTGCGCATCGCTGTCGCGCCGGATTGAAGAGGGGCATGCCGGATCGCGAACAGCAGCGCGCCGGCATGCCCGGTCGAAGACTAGCTTGCCGACGTGTTCGCCGCCGAAAGCTGGGTGTTCGTAATCGACCAGATGCCCTTGATGCTCCCGCCCGCGCCAATGAAGAGAGCCGCGGAGGCCAGCGCCACAAACGCCATCAGCAGGGTGTACTCAATCAGGTCCTGGCCCTGTTCGTCGTTCCACAGTTGTCGCCACACCGTCATTTGATTCGCTCCTATGCTTTGGATTTGCTATCCGCGATCGCTTGCTCGCTCGCCCGGTTGCTCATGAGTTTGCGATCGCGGCCTTTTCCCCCACCCGGTAAGGTGGCAGAAACTGTTGTGCCGCCGGTTTTGGGCGTGCTCCGGAAGACCAGCGCGATGCCGTCATCGTAGACCACGCGCCACCGGCTCGATTCCTTCAACGCGCCAGTCAGCGGCGCGTTCGGCGGCAGCAAAATCGTATTAATCCCAAAACGGCTCAGGGTTGCTTCCCAGCCGTATTGCACGTTGAGAACGTCGATATACTTTTGCTCGAAATCGTCCCCGTAAAAGTCGCTCCGGCCATCGACAAACACGCGGTTGCGCGGATACAGCCGGTAAATCAGATAGTCTCCCCACTCATCGTTGGTGAAGATGCGCGCCTCGGAATCGTCCTGCAGCACCTTGATGGCAGCGGCCGGATACGACTTCGGGTCGTATTCCGAACGGAACCGCTTCGGAGGAGCGGGCGCATAGAGAAGCGCCGCCACCAGCGCGATCCCGGCAACGCTCGCCAGGTGCCAGCGCGCGATGGCGTCGGTTGCGGCCGTTTCCGCCGCAATCGCGGCGAATTTGCGCGCCGCAGTTCGCAGCCATTCCGCCACATTGAGGTTGGGCATCCGTTCGTCCCAGGCATCCACCGCCGACGCTATTATTGGCGCGGCAATTATTCCGAATAAAGGAATATTGCGCGCCGATAACAGCGCGCCGTGTCCCCAGACGAGCAGCAGAATCGCTTCCGTATAGCTTCCCCGCGCGGCGTGCCAGATCGCCGCGCCCGCGCCGAGTACCAGCAACAATTCAAGGAAAATTGCGAGGGGGTGGCGGAAACTGATACTCAGAAACTCCACTATATGCTCCGCCTGGAACGGGTCGCGAAGGTATTGGAAGATGTGCACGTGAAGCTGGTAGAAATAAGGGTTCACCAGACTGGCTGCCAGGCAGGCAAGAGCAGTGACGAAGTAAAGCCGAGCGCTTTGAAGCCTCTTGTGGCTCTTGGTGCGGTCCGAATCCACCAGCACGTTGAGGATCTCGCCCGCGCCGTACGCCGCCAGCAGGACAATCCCCACGAAAAACGCTCCGTGCAGGTTGGTCCACAGAATCGTGGCGGGCGGCAGCATTGCAAGGTAGGGAATGCCGTGCCATCGCGTCCGGCCGGCACGCACATTCTCCAGCGCGATATAGAAGAGGACCAGGAACAGCAAAGAGAACAGATGCGGCCTGGCCAGCCAATGCAGCGCCGAAGCCGCCGCGGCCAGCATTGTGATCAGGATTGCGATGATCGGATTGGCCTTCCGGAGCGCCAGCCGGAACAGTAATGTAAACGTGATCGAGAGAAGCAGAACGCTGGCCAGCACCACGGTCGCGAGGCCGCCATGGCTGTTGAACCACGCGTAAATCACGTCCGCCAGCCACTCCCACGCGAACCAGGGTTGGCCCGCCTTGCTAAACGAAAAAACGTCCCGAACCGGCACCTGGTGATTGCTCACGATCCATTCGCCCGTGCGGATGTGCCAGCCGGTGTCGCAGTCGCTGAGGAGCGTCTTGGTTCCATCCATCCGACCGAACAAGAACGCGATCGGCATGAGGAAGGCGAAATCCGTTAGCGACGGCAACAGCTTGACCGCGAATTGGCTCGTCTGCGATCGCATCTCACGCCATCCAGGTATTCGCTACGGGTTGCGCGGACTCCAGGGCGCGCAAGCGGTCGTGGAACGACCGGAAATCCATGTAATTCACGCGCAGCGCCACACGGGGGGAGTTATCAGCCGTTTCCGATATGCGCATCACCGTGCCCTGGCAGTGAATACACTTCTGGCCGAACCCGTGGTGAGCCGGTAATTCGATGTCAATAGTGAGGATCTGTCCGACCGATGGCAGCGGCAAACTGGTGCCCGCGGCTCCCCACGAAAGCAGAACCCCGCTGCGGCTGATGTTCTCGGTGTAGATCTCATTTTGTCCCCACAGCGCCGGCGACATCACGTGACAGCGCAGCCTGATATCCACCCGCGGGTTCTCTCGTCTATTGATTATTCTCATTTGCCCGGGCTGCGACATCCGCGAATTTATCGCCTAAGGCTACCAGCTTCAATATCGTAAATAGGGTATAGCCGGGCGCTTGCAAAGGTTATGGAGGCAATTCGCTGCTTTCCGGGGACATCGCATCGGCTGGCCGATCACCGCCGAAATACAATTGAAACAGGGACGGAATTACCGAAGAATGCGCGCCGATCAAGAATTCTTACAAGCTGTCAAGAACTTATTCTTCAATTGACTAGAATGAATTGTGTAGATCGTCGAGGGGAAATAATAAAGCAATAAATATGCGTAAAAATTTTGGACTTTTTTCGCAATTCCTGTTGACAACCGAAGTAAATAACTCCAAAATGCAAAATGTACCGCCGATAGTTCCCGGAAATTAACCCGGCGCTCGGGAAGAATCAAGCCCGGAAAATAGAGATCGGCGAAGAGGTGGAGATAGAATATGACGCGGATTCTTCTTTACAGCGACGAACCGATTCTGGCGAAAGGATTGGAGTCCGTCCTGCGACAAGTCGAGAACTTCGAACTGCTGCCCACGTGCGGCACGGTGGCCGGCCTGATGGAGCAACTCGCACAAGGTTCCCCCGACCTGGTGCTGATGGACCTCACCCCCGAGGTTACCTTCGGAGTGCTCAGCGAGCTCAAACACGCCATGACCACGTGCAAAATCGTGCTCTGGGTCAACTCCATTTCAACCGAGCTGGCCTTTCAGGCAATGGGTCTCGGCGTGCGCGGCATTCTGCGCAAGACGCTCCCCACCGATCTGCAGGTCAAATGCCTGCAGAAGGTCCAGGCCGGCGAGCTGTGGTTCGAAAAAGCGCTCACCGACAGCTTCCTGTGCGCGCGCCGCGTGGCTCTCACTCAGCGCGAGGGGCAACTGGTCAGCCTCCTCTCGCAAGGCCTGAAGAATAAGGAGATCGCCACCACTCTGATGATCTCCGAAGGAACCGTGAAGGTCTATCTCTCGCGGCTCTTCCAAAAGGTCGGCGTGAAGGACCGGTTTGAATTGGCGTTATTCGGCTTGAAGAACCTCACCACCGGACAATTGCCGGTGGCGGAAAAAGGGCAGCGCGCCGGAATTACACCGATGCCCGGCCTTCGCTCCCTAGTTCTGGAAAAACCCGCCGAGCGGCCCGACGCGCCTCCGCGTTTCCCCACACCCATGCGGCCGGTGGCTTCGCGCCAGTTTTAGTCGATCTCCATTCCGATGCAACACCCCGGGCGGCCTCGCGGCCGCCCGTTTTCATTTGGTCCGGCGCCCGCCGGTCATGACGGAGGGCGATCCCCTGAGTTTCCTGCCCGGGACAAACCCGCCGCGAACCGTATCCCTCCGGGCCGCCCCTCATGTTCTCAGGCAGCGCGCCGATGTCAACCCTTGCCCCCCGGCACACCCGCATGTACCTCGAAATGCACAGAAATTCGGGCTTAACGTTAGTCATTTACGGGATATTACCCATTTCGATCATTGATTCCCGGCGCCTCCCAGACTTTAATCAAAACGATCGAAAGACGATTTATGCGCTGGAACAGGTACTCCAATACCCTCGTATTTTTAATGGCTGCGCTGGGAATGATTCTGCCCTGCGCCGCCGCAACGCTGGGAACGGTAGTCGCGATTGGCGGGCAGGCATCGGACATTGCCCTCGACGAATCCCGCGGCGTCCTCTACATCGCAAACTTCACTGCAAATCGCGTGGACGTGATGTCCACCGCGGATCAGTCAATCCGCACGTCGTACAACGTCGCGGCGCAGCCCGGGTCGCTGGCCCTTTCCCACGATTCGCAGTACTTGCTGGTCACGCATTACGGAAATTTCAATCCGCCCGACCCGAGCAAGAACCTGATCACGCTCATTAATCTGAATCTGAATACGCGGCAGACGTTCGCCACCGGCGATCCGCCGCTCGGCGCAGCATTCATCGCCGACGGGCGCGCTCTGATTGCGACCACCACCAGTCTGATTCTGCTCGATCCTGCTTCCGGCAACATGCAGACGGTTTCCACCTACGCCGCACTCGGCCAGCAGCTGCCGAGTCCTTTGGGCACCTTCCCATCACAGGTGATTGCGGCGCAGCTCTCGCCGACTTCCGATGCCACCTTCGTTTATGGAATTGCCGACAGCGGCGCCGGGCAGGCGTATTTCCGCTTCGATGCCGGACAGGGGCAGGTTGCGTCCGTGAATGTGGTCGCCTCGCCCAAGCCGCTTGCCCGCGTCAGCGCCGCCTCTGACGGCTCGTGGGCCATGGTCGGCCAATACAAGATCGATCCCAACGGATACGCTCTCGCTCAGTTCCCCAACGCCATCGCGTCGACTAAGATCGGCGGCGTCGTCGTCGATTCCAAGTCCGCAACCATCTACGCCCAAATACCCACCGCAGACCAGTCAAGCACCTCCGCTTCCAACCCGCCCTCTACATCGGCGGCCGGCTCCGCCGCGCCGCCGGTGTTGTCCATCATGGACTCCGACAATCTGACCGTGCGGGAGCGGCTGGTCCTCGCCGAGAACCTGATCGGAAGAGCCCTGCTGAGTTCCGCAGGCGACGTAATGTACGCCGTGTCCGATAGCGGTGTGACGGTTCTCCCCGTGGGTTCGCGTGGCCGCCCAGAGCGATATCGTGGCGAGCGGCAATTTCTGCGATCGAAAAGTCATCATTCAAAATCTGACCATCACCGATCCGGGCGGCGGGAATACCGATTTCGTCGTCTCGGTGAACACTCCTGGCGTAACGATCTCCCCGACTTCCGGAATCACGCCCGCCACAGTGCAGGTGCGCGTCGATTCCAGCGTGTTTCAGAACCAGAATGGCACCGTGGCGGTGAACCTGGCGCTCCAGTCCGCGACCGCAGTCAACCTTCCGCGGCCCGTCCGGCTTCTGATCAACAACCGGAATCCCGATCAGCGCGGAACCATGGTCAACATCCCCGGCGTTCTGACTGACCTGCTGGCCGACCCCGTCCGCAACCGCTTCTATGTGGTGCGTCAGGACATGAATCAGGTGCTGGTTTTCGACAGCACCAACTACACGCAAATCGCCACCCTCCGGACTTCCACCACGCCCACCCAGATGGCCCTCAGTTTCGATCGCAAGTACCTGATCGTCGGCCATGACAATTCGCAGCGGGCATACGTGTTTGATCTCGATACGCTGCAGGCGGGCACGCCGGTCGTGTTTCCTCCCGGCCACTATCCGCGCTCTATCGCCGAATCGGGTAGCGCTATTCTGGCCGTCTCCCGCAACGCGGGCGCTGGTCCGGGCGGCGTCATCGACCAGATCGACATGCTTGCCCGGCAAGCTTCGACGCTTCCCACGCTCGGCGTCTTCAAAAATGACGTGAACCCGAATGCGGTGCTCGCGCCCTCGCCCAACGGCTCGTCGATTCTGGTCGCCATGCCGGACGGCAACGTGATGCTCTACAGCGCGACAGCCGGCACCTTCACCGTTTCGCGCAAGGACTTCACCGCCCTGCAAGGCGCGTACGCGGCTTCCAGCTACAACTCTTTCGTGGTGGGGAACAATCTCCTGAACTCCTCCTTGGTGCCTGTCGGCACGCTCGAGGCCGCTTCGGGCTCGCCCTCCGGGTTCGCGTTCGTGGACCAGTGGGGTTTCCGCACGACGGTGAAGGCGCTGTCCAGCCCCGGAGTCATCCAGCGAGTCGATCCCAGCCAGGGCGGCGCCCGGCCTACGCGCATGGTGGAAGCTCCCCTGAACACGAGCCTCACGCAGCCGTTCATCCGTTCCCTGGCGCCGCTGAACGACCGGAGCGCCGTCATCTCCCTGACCATCTCGGGCGTCACCGTGCTGCCTTGGAACTATGACGCCGCCGTGGCCCCGCCGCAGATCAGCAAAGTGGTGAATGCGGCCGACTTCACCGCGCCGGTAGCCCCCGGCGGTCTGATCACGGTCTTCGGCTCGCAGTTGAGCCCTGTGAATATCGCCACGCAAGAGATTCCGCTGCCGACCGCGCTCGGCGAGTCGTGCCTCACGGTGAACGGAACGCCCGTCCCCATGCTGTTCACCTCCAGCAGCCAGATCAACGGCCAGCTTCCGTTCAATGTGGACGGAACCGCGACCATGACGCTGCGCACGCCAGGCGGCATCAGTGACAATTTCTACCTGAACATTTTGCCGTCCGCGCCCAGCGTGTTCCGCTCTGGAACCGCCGGCCCGCAAACCGGCATCGCAACGGTCACCCGCTCGGTGAATAACCAACTGGTCACCCCGAGCAACCCGATACATCCCGGCGACGTGATCACCATCTATGCGACGGGACTAGGCCGCACATCACCCGCGGTCGATTCCGGCCAGCCGGCGCCCTCCGATCCTCTGCCGGCGGCCATCATCACTCCACAAGTGACTTTGGGAGGATCTTCGTTAAACGTCGCGTACGCCGGGCTTACCCCGGGCTACGTAGGCGTTTACCAGATCAATGCGTCCGTCCCTCCCCGAGTATCCGAAGGCATGGACATTCCGCTCGTTATTAACCAGGGTGGCAACTCCACCCAGTTGAGCGTGCGGGTCGTGCATTAAGGACGCGATCAGGAGACTGCACATGAGAATTGTTGGATTACTTTTGCTCGCGGCCGGCATCGCCTGCGCGCAGCAGCAGTGGGAAGTCGGCGGTATTGGCGGACTCGGGTTCCTCCGCAACGTCCCGGTCACCAGCCCCGCCGGTTCGGCCACCACGGGATTTCAGAACGGAGCCGCCGCGGGCGGCTTCCTCGGCTACAGCTCGTCGCGCCATCTCGGCGGCGAGTTTCGTTACGCGTACCTGCAAAGCAACATGCACATCAGCGCCGGCGGCTCGGAAGCCACCTTTTCCGGCCAGTCGCACGTGTTTCACTACGACCTGATTCTCCACACCAGCACCCCCCGCGCGAAACGGCAGTTGTTCCTCGCCGTCGGCGGCGGCATGAAGGTTTTTCGCGGCACCGGAACCGAGCAGGCCTATCAGCCGCTCAGCCAGTATGGCTATTTCACCAAAACCGTCGCCGTTAAGCCGATGGCCAGTATCGGCGGCGGCATGAAATACGCGCTTTCCAACCACCTCTTCCTGCGTACTGAAGTGCGCGACTATATCACGGCTTTCCCCACGAACCTGATCGCTCCGGCGCCCGGAGTAAAGTTCCGCAGCATCCTGCAGGACGTGGTCCCCATGGTTGGTCTCAGCATCGCTTTCTGAGACTCCCCGGGGGGTTCCAGCTCTCTCCTCCTCCGGCCGCGGCGCCAAACGCGCTTCGGCCGGTTTTTTTTAGCTCGCGCCCGCAATCATCGTGTAGGTCCCGCCGCTCGACAAGTTCTTCACGAATTCGGTGTTCAGAAAATCGTGGGGGAAACCCAATTCGATTTTGCTGACTTCATCCAAGGTCCGCAGTTGTTCCGGTGAAAGCTCCAGCGTCGCCGCCGCCAGGTTGTCTTCGAACTGCGCCATGCGCCTCGCCCCGATGATCGGGATCACGTTCTGCCGGAACAGCCACGCGATCGCTACCTGAGCCGGCGACCGCCCGGCTTCTCCCGCTACCTTCTGCACCGCGGCGATGATCACATCCTTCCGCTGATCCGTGGCCGCGCGTTGCTGCATCCCGGGGTTCGTAAAGCGGGACTCGCCGGCTTTCTCGAGCCCGCCCGCATACTTTCCCGTCAGGAGCCCCCCGCCAGAGGAGACCACGCCGTTACCCCGATGCCCAGCGAGCGCGCCATTGGCAACAGTTCGCGCTCGACCGTTCGCTGGATCAGACTGTACTCGATCTGCAGGTTCACGAACGGCGCCCAGCCGCGAAGCTCCGCCAGTGTGTGGCCGCGCGCCACGAGCCATGCCGGCATGTCGGAGACCGCCGGATAAAGGATCTTCCCCTGCTGGACCAGGTCTTCGAATCCGCGCATGACTTCTTCGATCGGCGTCATCTGGTCCCAAATATGAAGTAAATACAGGTCGATGTAATCGGTACGCAGCCGCCGCAGGCTCGCTTCCACCGCCTGCATCATGTTCTTTCGCTGGTTGCCCCCCGCGTTCGGGTCGCGCCCCGGCATTGCATTCGTATACTTGGTGGCCAGCACGATCTCATGCCGGTGTCCTTCCATAAACTCGCCCAGAAATGTTTCGCTCGTTCCGTTCGTATAGATGTTGGCGGTATCGATGAAATTGCCGCCCTCCTGACGAAACCGGTCATAGATCTTCCGGCTCTCCTCTTTGGCGGAGCCCCAACCCCAGGTCTCGCCGAAGGTCATCGTGCCCAGACACACATCCGACACTCTCAATCCGCTATTTCCGAGTAAGCGATATCGCATTCTTTCAGAATACAGGGGGCGGATGCCCCGGAACCGCGCGGATGTATACTGACGTGATGCGGCGACTGCCCTCCGCGGCGCCCACAGTTGAGGACCGCACATGCAGACACCGTCCCGCGTAAACATCACGGAGATCATCGATCAAAGCAGGGTAGGCCGGTTTCAGCTCGGCATTTTCATTCTTTGCGGCCTCTGCCTCATCATGGATGGCTTTGACGTCCAGGCGATCGGATATGTCGCTCCCGCTTTGAGCCAGGATTGGAAGATCTCCGGCGCC
Organism: uncultured Solibacteraceae bacterium; assembly: GCA_964390225.1. Taxonomy (GTDB): domain Bacteria; phylum Acidobacteriota; class Terriglobia; order Bryobacterales; family Bryobacteraceae; genus PSRJ01. The sequence goes on along the minus strand of CAYMHP010000031.1, from coordinate 4,805 downwards.
GTGCTCGGTTCCGTGCTGAGCGCCGCCCTGGTCGGCGTGCTCTTCGGCTCGATCTTCTTGAGCATGCTGGCCGACAAGGTGGGCCGACGCCCCGTGCTGATTGGCGCCTGCCTGTTCTTCTCCGCCGTCACTCTCATTACGGCGCGCGTCAATACGGTCGCGGAGTTGCTGGTAATTCGTTTTATCGCCGGAGTCGGTTTGGGTAGCATTATGCCGAACGCCATGGCGCTGGTCGGCGAATACAGCCCCAAACGGACGCGCGTGGCAGCCATGGTGATCGTCGGAACCGGCTTTACGTTCGGCGCCATGATCGGAGGCATCGTCGCGTTCTGGCTGATTCCCAATTTCGGGTGGCGCTCCATCTTCTATTTCGGCGGCGCCGTCCCGCTGGTCATCGGCTGCTCCATGTTCTTCCTCCTCCCGGAATCGCTGCAACACCTGGCCCTGCACGGCAAGAGTCCCGAGCAGATCGGAAAATGGCTCAGGCGCTTAAATCCCGCGCTGACCTTCTCGCCCAACACGCAGTTCGTCGTGCTCGAACGCAGAGAGAAAGGCGTGCCCCTGGTGAAGCTTTTCCAGGAGGGCCGCGCCGCCGGCACCATCCTGATCTGGACCGTTTATTTCATGAACCTGCTGAACCTGTACTTCCTCTCCAGTTGGCTGCCCACCGTGGTGACGCCTCTGGTGAGAGCGGCAGGTGTTTCCAGTTCCTACGCGCTGCTGGTCGGAACCACGCTGCAGTTCGGAGGCGTGATCGGCGCAGTGGTGCTCGGGTGGTTCGTCGCGCGGTTCGGATTCATCCCCGTGCTGGCCACCTGCTTCTCACTCGCCTGCCTGAACATTGCCATGATCGGGCAGCCGGGTCTCTCGCTCGGTTTGTTGTTCCTCGTGGTGTTTATAGCCGGCCTTGGGGTCGTCGGCGGGCAGTCGGTGATCAATGCTCTGGCTGCGACGTTCTACCCGACAGACCTGCGTTCCACCGGGATTGGTTCAGGACTCGGGATCGGCCGTATCGGTTCGATCGTCGGACCGCAAGTCGCCGGTGTGCTGATCGGACTCCGCTGGACTCCCCACCAGTTGTTCCTGGCCGCCGCTGTCCCCGCGCTCATTTCCGCGCTAGGCATGATCGCTATGCGTTGGGTCATCAAACCGCAGGCCACGACCGGCGCCAAAAGCGAAGTGATGGTCCACTAGGGATCGGCAACAGATTCTCAGCCCGTGAGGCCGGGGGTTCTACTTCGGAATATTGTTCTTGATCAGCCCTTCGTTCACTTCCTTGTTGTTCTCGGTGCAAACGTATTCGAGAATCTCCTCGTTCTTCGGCATGAGAACCCAGGTGCGCGTGTTCTTCCACGGTTTCGTGAACGCCTTCGGATCGTCGATGGTCACTTCATAGTTCAAGTGATCCCGGTCGGGTCGCGTGAACCGCTCCATAATGTGCAACTTCTCGCTCACGGCGTGGCCGCGCGTGTCGAGGATCATCTTGGGCGATCCAAAAAAGGGGCCGACCGTGTCGATCACCAGCGTGTCGCCTTCCCAGTGCCCGACCGAATGGCCGTACCAGGTGGTTTCCGGCGCCTCGTCTTCGGTCGGATGCTTGCGCCCGTCCAGGTAGACGACGTGAAATGCGAAGAACGCCTCGTGAAGAAAGATCAGTTCCTCGGGACGCTGCACGATCTGCGTGGGAACCGGCGAGTTCATGGAGCGCATGTATCCCAGCGGGTTGCAGTGCGCGGAGGAGTCGTACTCGGTCGCATCGTAGTTCTTAAACCAGTTCAAGCCCCACTCGGTCATCGGGAGTTCCCGGCTCGGCGGTTTTAGGCCGGGTATCTCGGCGCCGCCAAGTCCCTTCTGGCTGCACCCCTTCACCGCCGCGCCACACGAGTCGTTCTTCGAATCCAGGCTCATGTCGATGACGAACGGGTGATCCCACAGGCCGCTGAGGTCCGGCTTCCCATCGGGAGTGCGTGGCGTGGGGGCCGATGGCGCTCCCACAGCCGTACTCTTTTTCTGCGCAAAGGAAGGCGTAGTGCAAAATGTCAACGACGCCGCGATGGCGAAGCCGGCAAAAAGAAAATTCCTCATAAACCGGTAATTATATAGCCCGCCGTCGTGATACGGGCCCTGTGGGGCGGGCTTGCAGCCCGCGGCCGACTTTCAGTCGGCCGTCCGATATTGCTGCGCCCGTTGTACGGTGGGTTAAAGCCCACCGCAGACTCAAAGTCCGCCCCACATGAGAACTACGCGATCGCTATTTGTTGCGGTTAGTGCAGCCGCGCCGCTTCGATCCGCTCGCGCACCATCGTGTAGACATCCTGGGTCAGCGTCCTGCTGCCGAGGATCTTGAATTTGTAAGTGTCCGAATCGTACGGCTCGAGCTTCACTTCACGATCGTCGGCATCGCTCGTCAGCTTCTTAATGGAGTTGTAGGTCCAGGCCCGGGAGTGCTTCGGGTGATTGAAGCTTTCAAACCGCACATCAACGGGTGTAATGATCAGCCGGCCTTCGTCGTCATCGTGCTTCACCGTGTACTCATACGTGTTGGCCAGCGGGTCGACAACCGCGCGGCTGGCCTCCCCGGTACTCGCGCTTGGACCCGTCATCCACGACATCAGGTCTCCGGGATTCGAGTCCAGCAGCCGAACCGTCAGCATGGGCCCGGAACCGAACGGCGAAGTGAACGGCTGGGCCAGGCTCATGGTCATCAGTCCATTGCTGATATTCAGATTGGTAATTTCCGAACGCATCAGCGCAAACGAATTCGCGGGATTGGCATCATCCACGAAGATCATTTGATTGCCTATCGTGACCAGTTTGCCCGGCTCGCTCCCATAAGGAGTGGTCACTTGCGCCGGATGCACCATCACGCGCTCCACGGCCGCGGCTGGGCGTGCAAACGGGAACGACAACATGGCCAGGGCAGCGGAAAGTATGAACATTTTCATAAGCAGCACCTCCTGCCCCTGAAAAAGGCACGCTTCGTGCCACAAGCGAAGTTACCCCGTTTTGCGCAGTTGTACGAGACCGCGCAATTCAAGGAGCGCTGTTTGCACCCGCAGTCTTTGCCGGTCAACGCTTAGCCGAATGTCGTCAGGTAACTCCTCCGTGAGTGCGTGTTCATAATGTCGGAGCGTATTCTCTTCGCCGCTCAGGCACTCTACCAGGAAAGTCGCGTCGTCCTTTGGCCGTATGCTGGCTTCCAATTCAAGCCAGCCTCGGTGCAGAACGCTGCTCTCATGCGCTGAAGGCGCGGGTTCCCCGCTTAGACGCCGCACGGCGCCGGCGAGTTCGTCCGCGAAATCGGCGCGCTCGCGCGCAATCGCCGCAAAACGGTCCCGTAGATTCTCACTGTGAACGCCCTTGGCCGCCTTGCCGAAACCTTCTTCGCTGTCGCGGCAACTGGAAATCAAATCGTTTAGAGTATCGATTGTGTCAGCCATTTGTCGTGAATCGTGCACCCGCGAGTCCAACGTTGCCTCACGCACCTCCGGGTGCCGCGGCTCGCGCCAGGCGCTATAATCCGGCTGCCGTGCCCTCGCTTCAGCGGGCCGCGGGCCGTAGCGCCCAGGAGACTCGCGCGGCCGTTGACGCCTTCCTCAAAACCTGCCGCCAGCCTGCGCTCCTCGAACCCGGCGAAGAGTTGCTCCCGTTGACCGGGGATAACTTCGCCCTCGAACTTCGCGGCGGACGACTTCTATTGCAAGCGTGGGATCGCACACGGAACCTCGCGCGCCGTATTGTCGACATCAAGGAGATCGCCCCATCGCGGCTCGAACTCATCGTCGAGCGTTTTGCGCGCCGCGAAGGCCCGCTCTTCTTTGTCGATCTTGCGCGCCGTGGCGGCTCCGAGCTGGGCCGCCGCAGCGGCCGGCTGGTCTTTCGCGAGAGATTTCGGCTTTTCTTGCGCCGCCAGTTTCCGGAGTGGAAGCTCGCCGAACTCAGCGCCGAGCCGAACCTCGAGTTCAGCCTTTCGCCCGCGTTTCCACGCGCGTTTCTTCGCCATGGCCAGCACGGCTGGGCCGCCATTGCCTGTCCGCCGGAGGGCGACGCGGGCTGGCTCCTCTCCTTCGGCCTGATCTGGCTCGACTACCTGCGCAGACGCGAGCGCCGCGTGCAAATCGAAGGACTCGCGTTGTACGTTTCGTGCGGACAGGAGCGCGCCACCGCGCTGCGGCTGCTCTGCCTCGACTCCGCTGCGGCCCGCTTCCTTCTGTTCACTTACTCGGCCGACGACTACGTTGCGGCTGTTGACCCGCAAGATCACGGAAATATCGATACCAGGCTCGAAACGCGCCACCGCGCGCCGCTCTCCGGCGCCGAAACATGGCAGCGCATTGCTTCCCTTCCCGGCGTCGAACGCGTCCTGAAACACGATGGCACCGTCAGCCTGCGCGTTCACGGCCTCGAGTTCGCCGAACTCACGGTGGATGGACTGTTATTCGGATTGAGCGAGCGTCGCCGCGCGCTCGACTATGACATCGCGGAAATCGGCAGCCTCGTCGAGCAACTCGCCTCTGTCCGCGCGCCCGAGGCGGGCGCCCGCGATCATCCACTCTACCGGCGCAATCCCGAGGCGTGGCTGGAGTCGCAGGTGCGCGCGCATATCCAGACTATCGACGCCGACCTGCTCCCGGAACCTGTGTACGATCAGGTACCGGCCTTCGCGGGTGGCGTGCGTGGCGTCCTCGATCTGCTGGCCGCCGACCGTACCGGCCGGCTCGCCGTGTTGGAGCTCAAGGCTTGCGCCGATCTCAACCTGCCGGTTCAAGCTCTTGATTATTGGGTTCGCGTCAAATGGCATCTGG
>CAYMHP010000030.1:0-29163 GCA_964390225.1 uncultured Solibacteraceae bacterium | reverse complement strand
CCGCAACTACTTCGGGAAGATTCTGAACCCCCCGCCGCCCCCGAAGGACGGCGGCTCGAAAGGCCTGCTCTCGAGCGTCTCCTCGATCTCGAGCATTGTTCCCGGCGCCGGCGACATCTTCAGCCTCGTGCAGGGGATCGCGACTAAGGTTTTCGACATCTACGTAATGGTCTACGCCCAACTGGCGTACCGTTGCGAACTCAGCATCGAGCGAGCTTGTCATGACCTCACGCTCAAAGCAATTAATGAGAATATCTGCCCCGTCTTTCCGGTCTGGTTCCGCAAGTTGGATGATGATGGTTCCGCGGATTCCGATTCCAGCGACGATAACGAACCGTTGTTGACCACTGGCACCAGCGGAGATTCTCCGGGACTTGGAGATCAACTGAAGAAAGCCCCTGAGAAGATCAAGGATAAGGCCGAACAGAGCGGCATCAAAGCCCTCAAGAATTTCTTCAAAATCGACTCCGACAACTACGTTGGCTCCGAGTTTCTGAAGGCGGCGCTGTCCGTAGACTGTCCTCCGGAAAAGCCCCAAGCCGGGCAGGTCCCCCAGACGGCCGGTGCTCTGGTTTCCGATGCCTTCGCCAAGGCGCTGGGCGTCGATATCCCGCCGTTTGCCCAGGATGTGATGAGCCAGATCATGCAGATGGACTCCGATCTTCTGGACGCCATGTATCAAAAGCTGATTGGTTGGGACAACTCTCAGCCGATTCCCCAGGACCAGCTCTATCTGGCAGCCCGCGAACGCCTACTCCAAAAGCTGGTGGACCTGGTCATGTCGAAATTGTCCTTCATGAAGGACCTGACGCAACCCGTCAAAGATTTCAGCCTGAATGATCCGCTGCATAAGGATGACAAGAACAAGGCGGTGACCGGCGGCGACGCTCTGAATAAGGGGAGCGACATGGCCATGGATGAGCTTAGCCAGAAGCTCGCGGCTGAAATCGACCCGATTCTCAATTTCGCGATGAAGGACCTGGCGTCGAAACTGGACGGCCTGCGAGCGACAGCCAAAGACGAACGGTGCACGACGATGGAGGTCTACCTCGGGCGGCTACCCTATTTCCGGGCGTTAATGTTCCGCAATACCTTTTTCCCTGTTTGGGATGTGCTGGTGAAGCAGGTGTTCGGGAACGCCGCTGGGCCGATCTCGAGTTTCATGAACTCCGCCGGGGGGTTCTTCAAAGGCGCGAAGGGGTACACAGATCAGGCGCGCGACATTGCGCATCGTGCGCAGGCGGTAAACAAAACGTACGACGATCAGGGCCACAACCTCGGGTTGAGTACGGATCCGAGCAAGAATAACCTCGGCCTTTACAAAGACGCGTGGGACAAGGGTGGAGCACAGGATTCCAATAGCCCGGACGCCCAGAAAATGAAGCAGGATTTCCCGCTCACCGGCCGCAAGAATTCCGGCTCCGGGAAAGCGATCGAGGAACCCGAGTGGCAGTCCGTGACAAAGGTCCCCGATCCGGGCTCCATCGTCACGTTCAAGTCGCCTCCGGATGCGCCACCCGCTCCTCCGCCGCCCGCGACGCCGGGTCCGTCGGGTTCCTCGGCGCCCTCGCTTCCAGGATTCTGAGATTCCAGCTTCGCGGCGTCCGCGGTGAGCCGCCGTACGGGCGAATTTCGATCCGGTCGCTACAATGGAGGATCGCTATGAAGTGGTTGTGCATCTTCGCACTCGTTCTGTACACCGGGATTTTAGTTTCGCAGCCGGAACCGCGCGAGCAGGTCGGCCCGCTTCCCAACGGCGGCTTTCTGCTGAACAGCGGATGGCGCCTGGAGCCTGCCGGTAAACAGATTCCGCTAGATACGTTTCCGATGTCCTCGGCCGCGTCTCCCGACGGCAAATATCTCCTGGTGTTGAACGGCGGGTACCGGCCACCGTCCATCAGCGTGATCGAAACGGCCTCGGCCCGCGTGGTGAGCACAGCGCGGGTGGAAGATGGATGGCTCGGCCTCGCTTTTTCGTCCACGGGCGATCGCGTCTATGTGGGCGGCGGGTCGCGCGCCGCCGTCTTTGAATTTTCCTTTTCTGCGGGAACGCTCCAGGCGACGCGTACATTCCCCGTCGTGCCGGCGAATCAGCGCACGGGCCGCGACTTCATTGGCGATGTCGCGCTCTCGCCCGATGGCCGGCTCCTGTATGCGGCTGACCTGTACCGCGACTCGATCGTGGTGATCAATCCGCAGTCTGGAAGAGCCATCGACAGGTACAAAACCGGCAGGCGGCCGTACCGGATTCTGTTTCATCCCGACGGCAAATCATTTTTTGTCACTCACTGGGCCGATGGCACGGTCGGGCATTATGACACCGCGACGGGGAGCCCATTGGCCAGCGTCCGGATCGGCCCGCACCCCACGGATATGCTCTGGCGGCAAGGCGCGAGCCAAGGCGCCGAAGGAGAGCCGGCCTGGGCCGCGCGTCTGTTTGTGGCGGCGGCGAATACGAACAACGTGTACGCGGTCGGCGTGAGTGCGACCAAGGCTCTGAGCGTCGTCGAAAGCATCAATATTTCGATGACGCCGCGCCAGCCCTTGGGGATGACGCCTTCGGCCCTGGCGCTCAGCCCGGACGGCCGGCGCCTGTACGTCGCCTGCTCGGATGCGAACGCGGCAGCCGTGATCGACGTCTCCGGCGAGCGCAGCTATGTGGAAGGGTTCATCCCTACCGGCTGGTACCCCACAGCGATTCGCGCGCTGCCTTCCGGAACGCTGGTCGTGCTGAACGGCAAGGGCGTCCGATCGTTTCCCATTCAGAATGGCCGCAGCCCCGCCCGGCCGCGATCGGACGCTCAGCAGTGGGTAGCCACGCAGCAGACCGGTACCGCATCGTGGATCGATTCGTTCTCGTCCGATCGACTCGCCGCCTGGACGAAGGCTACGCTCGCTAACTCGGCTTATAGCGATGCGAAGCTGGACCAGCCGAGCCCGCTGCCGGCTATCCAGCACGTGATCTATATCGTGAAGGAGAACCGCACGTACGACCAGGTGCTGGGAGACATGAAGGAAGGCAACGGCGACCCTTCGCTGGTGCTTTTCGGCGAAAACGTCAGTCCGAACCACCATAAGCTGGCGCGCGAATTCGCTCTGCTGGACAACTTCTACGTGAATGCCGATGTCAGCGCAGATGGCCATGCCTGGTCGACAGCGGCCATCGCCAATGACTACGTGGAGAAACTCTGGCCGAGTAATTACGGCGGCCGCCACGCCTACGACTTCGAAGGCCAGGAGCCAACCGCGCAGCCGCCCGCCGGTTATCTGTGGACCAATGCCGCGGCGGCTGGGGTTTCGCTGCGCAATTTCGGTTATTACGTGGAGAACAAGGCGAATGCCTCGCCGGGCTCGGAGCAGGTGACGACGGTGCGCGATCCGGTCCTGGCAAAGGTGACCAACCGCTTCTACCGCGGATTTGACACCGCGTTTCCCGATGTCGAGCGCGCCAAGATCTTTCTCACCGAACTGGCGGAATATGAGCAGTCGGGCAACATGCCGCGACTGATCGTAATGCGGCTCGGCAACGATCACACGGAAGGCACGAAGCCTGGCGCGACCGCGCCACTCTCGATGATGGCCGACAACGACTACGCACTCGGCCTGATCGTGGAAGGCGTATCGCGCTCGCGATTCTGGGGGGACACCGCTATCTTCGTGCTGGAGGATGACGCGCAGGACGGCCCCGACCACGTGGATTCGCACCGCTCCGTGGCGTTCGTAATTTCGCCGTTTGTAAAGCGACACGTGGTGGACGGCACCATGTACAACACCGCATCCATACTTCGCACCATGGAATTTTTGCTCGGGCTGCGGCCCATCACGCACTTCGACGCTGGTGCGCGGCCCATCGCTGCGGTCTTTCAGAGTACGGCCGATCCGTCGCCGTATGTTGCCGAGAAGCCCCGCATCTCCTTGAACGAACGTAACCCGGCGAATGCACCGGGAGCAGTGGCCTCGCTCCGCATGAATTTTGCCGAGGCCGATGAAAACGACGACGACGAGTTGAACGACATTCTCTGGCGCGCCATCCGCCATACGCCCGCTCCGCCGCCGGTCCGCAGTTACTTCGTCCACTAAAGAAAACTGATGCCGCAAATTTATCTCTGCTTTCTTTGGCACATGCACCAGCCGTTCTATAAGGACCTAGCGACCGGCGAATACAAGCTGCCGTGGACTCGCATGCATGCGCTGAAGGACTACTACGGCATGGTCCGCATTCTGGAGGAGTTTCCGAAGGTACGGCAGACATTCAACCTGGTCCCATCGATGATGGCGCAGGTGGGCGAGTATGCGTCGGGCGATGCGATCGATCCGTTTCTGCAATTGGCACTGAAGCCGGCCGAAAGCCTCAACGACGAAGAGCGGTCATTCCTGCTGCGGCACTCTTTTTACTCCGATCCTCAGCGGATGATCTATCGCTATCCCCGCTACGGCGAGCTTTTTCATACGTGGCAGGCACAGAAATCCTCCGGACCGCGCATCTTCGGAGCGCAGGAGTTCCGCGACCTGCAGATGTGGTCGCAGCTCGCCTGGTTCGACGAGGAGTTCCAGGCCGAAGATCCGGAAGTGCGCGACTGGATGCAGCGGGCGCGTCAGTTCACCCTGGCCGACCAACGGCGCATGGGCGAAAAGCAGCGCGAGATTATCGGGAAGGTGCTGCCCGAATACCAAAAGCTGGCGAAGACGGGACAAATCGAAATTTCCACCACCCCGTATTACCACCCCATTCTGCCGCTGCTGTGCGATTCCAATATCGCCGCGGTCGCGCATCCCAGCGTTCCGCTGCCCCCACGCTTTCGATATCCGCAGGATGCGCGCCGGCAACTGACCATGGCGCGCGAGTACGTGTCGCGCCACTTCGGCGTCGCTCCGGTGGGGCTGTGGCCTTCCGAGGGTTCGGTTTCCGACGAAGTTCTTGCCATCGCGGCGGAACTCGGTTTCGAGTGGGCGGCCACCGACAGCGGAGTATTGAACCGGACCGTCGGGCGCGCGGTGCCTGTCGACGGGCTCTACCGCCCGTACCGCTGGCGCCAACAAAACCGGATGCTGAATATGATTTTCCGCGATCACTTTCTCAGCGATCTGATCGGTTTCGTTTACTCGAAGATGGACGCGGGCTCGGCCGCCGGCGATTTCCTGCACCGCATTCGAGAGAACTGCGCCGGCATTCTCGGCGCCGGCCGGGATGCGCTCGTCCCGATCATTCTCGATGGCGAAAACGCCTGGGAATACTACGACCGCAACGGCCGCCCGTTCCTTCGCGAGTTGTACCGCGGGATCACGGAAGATCCGAGGATGAGCGCGGTGACGGTGAGCGAAGCCCTGCGGCTCACCCGCACCGAGCCGCTCGACCACATTTTTCCCGGCTCGTGGATCAACGCAAATTTCGACGTCTGGATCGGCGCCGAAGAAGACAACCAGGCATGGACGCAGCTTCTGCGCGCGCGCCAGACGCTCGAGGACGCCGGGGCCGCTGTGCCTGAACAACAGCGGCGCCTTGCCTTGGAAGAGATGCTGATCGCCGAAGGTAGCGATTGGTGCTGGTGGTATGGGCCGGAGCACGAGTCGGCCAACCGTATCGAATTCGATCAGCTCTATCGCAGCCACCTCGCCAACGTCTATCGCTTTCTGAACCTCTCTCCACCCGAGGAGCTGTCGCGGCCGATTCTGCGCGTCGCGCTTCCCGAGGTACAGATCGAGTCGTCCGGTCCGATTACGCCGGTGATCGATGGCGAGGTAACGTCGTACTTCGAGTGGATGGGCGCCGCGGTGTATCACGTCGATGGCCGGTCCGGCTCGATGCACGGCAAGAAGTTTCTGATCCAGGAGGTGCAATTCGGCAGCGATGGCGTGAACCTGTATCTGCGAGTGGACTTCCTGCCGGGAACGGAGCAGGAGTTGAACGGCATGGAAGCGCGGCTGAACCTGCAATCCTTCGACGACCGCCAAACCAGCCGCGCGGTGATCGATTTCTCGCAAGGCCAGGCACAGCTGGGCGAACTCAAGCTCGCCGGAAAGCCGGCCACCGCGGGCACGCAACCCGTCGAATGCGCTTTGAGCCGCGTTCTGGAAGTCAGGATTTCGCTGCCGGCATTGGCTATCCCGTCCGGCGCGGGCGTGAAATTCCAATTCTCGTTGTGGCAAGCCGGCCTGCCCATCGATGCCGTCCCCCAGCACGGCTGGCTGCAGATGCGAACGACGGACCCAGTGGAATTATCGGGGTAAAAAACTGCCGGCGTTTACGCGAAATCGATGGTCACTTCGAGTTCGCCCTCGATCCCGATCAAGCCAGATCCTGGCACGGTCCGCGTCATCCGTCCGGGCTGGTGATGTGCTCGAATGGCCTCTTTGGGAGCTTTCCGCAGTACAATACTCAAGGCGCCAGCGGGGCTGCCGGAATCAGGAGGTCTTATGGAAGCGATCGTTTCCAATATGTTGAACCGCTTTGAACGAGGCGCGCTCTCGCGCCGCGAACTGGTCCAGGGCCTCGCGCTGCTGGCGGCGGGCGGGGCGGCCACCTCTGCCCAGGCGCAGGAGGCCGGCCTTAAGGCCGTCAAGATCGACCATGTTAGCATCCAGGTCAGCGATCTGCCGCGTGCGGTCGCCTTCTACGAAAAAATCTTCGGGTTCACCGTTCTAAGCGAGGACAAGCCCAATGAGATCGTGCGCCTCGGCTCCGGCAAGGTGCTGGTCTCGCTCCATCACAAGAACCCCACCGCCATCGTCGATCATTTTGCCATCGGAGTGGAAAACTTCAATAAGCAAAGGGTGACAGAGATTCTAAAAAGCCACGGCGTCACTCCGGAAGATAACCTGGATGCCGGCTTCCATTTCAAAGACCCCGAGGGAATGAACGTTCAGATTGTTCCTGCGTGAGATCACCGCTCCACTCGTAGCGCCGGCGGTCGCAGCACCGCAGCTAGAACCGGGCGCCATGACTGGGCGCGGCTGAGAATATTCGGCGTCGATTACGCGGCCGATCGGCTCTTCTCAATCAGTCGCACCAGCTGCCTGACCGCGGCCGCGAGCTCATCGGCCAGCGGGCCGGCGCCGGCAGCTTGGAACCTCTCGGCGGCAGTTCCGTAGGCCCACACCTGATCGTCGCCCGTACGCGTCAGAAAGCGTTCCCAGATGCGCTCGCCCATCCTCCGGTAATCGTGGATCAACGTGCGGACGTTGTGCAGGCTGTCGGCGCACGAAATGCGCCGCACGTCCTGGCCGGCCTCGCCGATTTGCGCAAAGTACGCCAGCTTGTGCGCGCGCCATCGCTCCCGCTTGTCGGCAATCTGCCGTTCCGCCAGGCTGGTGCGTTCGGTGAGAGCTTCCACCATCCGGCGAACCTCAGAGCCGAATTGGGCTTCGATCTCCACGGCCAAAGCCTCCACGCCACCGGGGTAGCGGTGCCCCTGGTCCTCCAGACTGTCATGCAGAAGCGCTGCGATGGCCTGGTCTTCCGTGCCGCTGTCTTCAATCACCAGCGCCGCCACGCTCAGCAGGTGCGCGATGTAGGGCACGCCGGAGGTCTTGCGCGTCTGACGCCGGTGCAAGTGATGGGCGAAGGCCAGGGCTTGATCGAAGCGCTCCGAAAACACGACTATTTCTACCATACCCACGATCCGCCTGCCGACGTTCGCTATGATCTCGTTGGAAGAGGCTTCCGAGTCGATGACGAAACCCATTTGTGTCACGTGCGGTGTGCAATATCCCGAGTCGCAGGCCCCGCCCCAGGCCTGTCCGGTCTGCGACGACCCGCGGCAGTACGTCGGCTTCGGCGGGCAGCAGTGGACGACGCAGCAACAAATGCGCGCGAAATACCACAACCAGATTCAGCAGGAAGAGCCGGGGCTCTACTCCATTCACACGCAACCGGGATTCGCCATCGGACAGCGCGCGTTCCTGTTGCAGACTCCCAACGGCAACCTGCTGTGGGACTGCGTCACTCTTCTTGACGATGCGACCACTTCCGCTCTGCAGAAGCTGGGTGGCGTGGATGCGATCGCCATTTCGCATCCTCATTACTACGCCTCGATGGTGGATTGGAGCGAAATGTTCGGCGACGCTCCCATTTACCTTCACCAGGCGGATGCGCAGTGGGTCATGCGCCCGGATAGCCGCGTGCGGTTCTGGTCCGGAGCGACGACGACCGTACTCGACTCGCTCACTCTAGTTCTGACCCCCGGCCACTTCGACGGATTTCAGGTGCTGTATTGGAAGGAGGGCGCCGAAGGGCGCGGCGCGCTGCTCTCGGGTGACCAGCCGCAAGTCTGCATGGATACGCGCTGGGTCAGTTTCATGTACAGCTATCCCAATTTCATCCCGCTGGCCCCCGGGACCGTCCGCCAAATTGTCGGGACGCTGCGGGCGTATCGCTTCGACCGGATCTACGGCGCGTTCCCGCATCGAACGGTGAGAAGTGACGGCAAAGCCGCGCTGGAACGCTCCGCCGAGCGCTACCTGGCCGCGGTTGGCGCGTAGCCCCCGCTTGACCGCCGTCATCTGGTTCAATAGACTACAGCTAAGTTATGGGAGGGATTCCAATGAGCCAACGTTTGCGCATTTCCATACGGATTGTGCCAGGCATCGCGGCTGCGCTGCTGCTGGCGCCGGTCTCGGGCTCGGCCCAGAGCGTGGCGCTGGCGGCCAAATCCGCCGATACGGCCAAGGTGGGAAAAGTTCCCCGCACGGCCGACGGCCATCCGGATTTCACCGGCATCTGGACAAACGTGACGATCACGCCGCTCGAACGGCCCAAAAATTTGGCGGGCAAGGAATTCTTCACCGAGCAGGAGGCCGCCGACTACGAGAAGCAAACCGTGCAGCAGCGGAACCGCGACAAGCGCAACCCCGGGACGAATGGCGACGTTGCCAACGCGTACAACGATTTCTGGTGGGACTCGGGCACCAAGGTCGTCAAAACGCGCCGCACTTCAATCGTTGTCGATCCGCCCGACGGCCGTGTGCCCGCTCTGACCCCCGAGAGACAAAAGGAGCTGGCCGCCCGCGTGGAAGCAGTCAAGCGGCGGTGTGAGCAGCCCGGTTGCGAACCGGAAAACAGCGGACTACTTGGACCGGCAGATGGTCCCGAGGACCGTCCGCTGATGGAACGCTGTCTCGCGTTCGGCAGCGGCGGCCCGCCCATGCTTCCCAGCGCCTACAACAATAACTACCAGTTCGTACAGAGCGCGGGAACACTCGCCATCGACGTCGAAATGGCGCACGATGTCCGCCGGATTCCGCTCGATGGCAGCGCGCACATCCCCGCAACCATGCGTCAGTGGATGGGCGACTCGCGCGGACACTGGGAGGGGGACACGCTGGTCGTCGACACGACCAATTTCAACGACCAGACGCGCTTCCGCGGCTCCGACCAGAACCTGCACCTCACGGAACGGTTCAGCTTCATGGATCCGGATACGATCCTTTATCGGTTCACCATCGATGACCCGACGGCATTCACGAAACCGTGGACGGGAGAACTGACCATGCTGCGCACCAAGGGCCCGCTGTACGAATATGCGTGCCACGAGGGCAACACGGGTCTGGCCGGTATCCTCGCGGCTGCCCGAGCCGACGAAGCCAAGGCCGCGGAGCAGAAATCATCGCGGCCGTGATGTTTCGACGGTGTGCGGTTGCGCTCCTGCTCGGCTGGGCCCAGCTGGTCGCGCAGAAATTCCCGCAGCCCGAACCGGCGAGAGAAGCAGCAGTTGCAGAAATTCCTGGGGTCATCGCGGCTGGCGCGCGGTGGACTGTCGCATGGCAAGGCACCGATAACGCCGACGGGATCATCGGCACTTCCGATGGCGGCCTGCTGTTTGCGCAGGAGCAGCCCAATCGCATCAGCAAGCTCGGCAAGAGCGACAAAGTATCCGTTTACCTCGAAAATGCTCATGGGCCCGGCGCCGTTGCGATCGACGCTAACGGCCGCGTGCTGGCGGTGGAGCGAAGCTGCACCGACCCCGGCGGCCATCCGGCGCAGTGCGCCGAACCGACCAAGGTGAGCGTCCTCGCACCCAAATATCAGGTGCTGGCCGACAACATCGGCGGAAAAAGCCTGGGGCGCCTGAATGACCTGGTGGTCGCAAAGAACGGCGGTGTTTACTTTAATGGGGCGGGCACTTTCTATCTGAATCCGCGCGGCCAGATCACCAGCTTCGCCGAAAATCTGCGGACCAACGGCATCATGCTTAGCCGCGATGAAAAAACGTTGTACGTGACCAACGGCGCGGAGATCGTGGCCTTCGACATCGAGGCGGATGGCGCCGTAGCCAACGAACGGCCGTTCTCGAAACTGGAGGCGGGTGGCCCGGGGGACGGCATGGCGATCGATGCGGCCGGCCGGCTCTACGTCACGTCGCCGCGGGGCGTTCAGGTGATCGGGCCTGACGGAAAGTACATGGGGTTGATTCCGAGCCCGCGGGCCGCCATCAGCGTTGCGTTTTCAGGGCCCGAGAAGCGGACGCTCTACATCGTCGGCGCCGGCGCCCTCGGCCCCGATGGCAAGGAATTTCGAACCCCGGAAGGCGTTCGGAACAACGCCAAGAGCATTTACAAAATTCAGATGCTGGCTCGCGGATTCCCGGGTCGCGCGAAGTAACCGGTGTCCTGAGTCAGAACTTCGCGATCGTGAGGCGGTCAATCCTGATCGCGAGCCGGCCTTCCGGCCGGCTGGACTCGCTGAAAGCGAGGCCGCAGGCTGAAAGCCTGCGCCACCACCTCTTCAATAGATTTCTAAACTCGACTCACTAGTTTTCCTGATTGCCGCCGCGTCCGCGTCCGCCCCGTTCGCCAGCGACCGGCAGCGCCAAGCCGACCAGTTCCGCGCCCTCGCCCGGCTTACCACCGACTACCGCGACGATGAACTGGTGGCCGTTGGCCAAATAAGTCATCGTCCCGCCGGTGAGGTTCGAGCCCAACTCGATTGCATGGATCTGTTGGCCCGTTTGCTTATCGAGCACGCGAAGGTTATTGCTTCCCTCGAACAGCAGCGTCTTCGTGACCAGGATGGGCGAACGCTGGCTGCCGCCCCAGTTGCTCGCGTCGACATTCGCTGCCTTGAGGGCGGGATGGTTCAGGATGCGATCGGCCGGCTTACCGTTGGGAACCATCCAGGCATGCTCGCCAGTGTTGAGATTGATGGCGGTGATGCGCCCGTAGGGACCTTTGATCAGGGGCAGTCCCATCACGGTGGGGCCGCCGAGGCCGCCCGCCGCGATGTACGGCATCTCCGAACGAGTCCCGCCCGGTTGCAGCGATGACACGTATGGAGCCGTGACGGACGGAACGTACAGCAAGCCGGTCTCCGGGTCGACGGAAGCTCCCATCCAGTTTGCGCCGCCGCCGGCGCCCGGCAGTTGCAGCGTCCCGAGTTTGCCCCCGGTGTCCTTGATAATCGGGGGTGTGTAGATCGGACCGAGCACGAATTGTGACGCCACCTTCAGGGCTTCCGCCTTGATCTCCGGCGTGTAGTCCGCCAGATCCGCCTCGGTGACACCCTGACGGTCAAAGGCCGCCGGCTTAGTTGGATAAGGTTGCGTGGGCGAGTACCACTCACCGGGAACATTGCCCTTCGGCGCTGGGCGCTCCTCGATGGGGAAGACCGGCTGTCCGTTGGTTCGGTCGAACACGAACGTGTAGGCAGACTTGTTCACCTGGGCCAGCGCCTTGATCTTTTTTCCGTTCACGGTCAAGTCGAGCAATACCGGCGCCGCCGGAATATCGTAATCCCACATCTCGTGATGAATCAGTTGGTAGTGCCAGATGCGCTTGCCGGTTTTGGCGTCGAGGCACACGATGCTGTCGGAGAACAGGTTCGCTCCCGGCCGCTGGCCGCCGAACACATCGCCGCTCGGCGCTTCCACCGGGACGTAAACATAGCCCAATTCTTCGTCTCCGGTAAGCGGCCCCCACGCGCCGGTATTGCCGGTGAATTTCCAGGAATCGATGCCCGTAGCGGGGTCCTTGCCCCAGGTGTCGGTGCCGAACTCGCCAGCTTGCGGAACCGTGTGAAAAGTCCAGAGCAGCTTACCGCTGCGGACGTCATAGCCGCGGATATAGCCGGGCACATTTTCTTTCTTCGGCAGAGCTACACCAACCCGCAGCGCCGCGCCCACCACCGCGACGTCGCGAATGATAATGGGCGGCGAGGTGGCCCCGATGGTTCCCTTCTCGACGACCGGGCGATCCAGTCCCTTCCACAAGTCGACGTGAGCGTCCGTGCCGAAACTCGAGATCGGGAGACCATTCTTCGCGTTGAGCGCGACCAGCTGGTAGCCCGGCGTAACGAACAAAATACGGTCGTCGCCGCGGCCGTCGCTCCAAAACGAAACGCCCCGGTTGTTGGCGCGCACCGCGCCGCGCTCGGCGGTGTCGTCGCCTCGATACGTCCATAAGGTCTCGCCGGTGACGGCGTCGGCCGCCACAACTGTGCGTCCGGTTCCAGCCGTGAAGAACAATTTGCCGCCGGCCATCAGCGGAGTGACTTCCCAGGCGGTCTGGGGCGCCGGGCCCATATTCTGCGCCTTCCATCGCCAGACTACCTGCAGGTTCTTGACGTTGGTCGCGTTGATCTGGTCGAGCGGCGAATACCGCGTGCTGCCGGCGTCGCCTCCATTTACGCGCCACTCGCCCGTCGCCGGCGTGCCCTGCTGCGCGTGCGCGAAAGTCGCGCTTGCGATTATGGACGTGGCGACTGCCAGCACAACGCGGTACCGTCTCGTACAGATCATTTCGGCATGCCTCCCATCGGCCGTTACGCGATACCGTGAACGGCCGGCCAACTTCCAGAGTGTATCGGCGCGCGCCTGTGCCGCGCAAGGTACAATAGCCGCATGCGGAGGGTCATCGCGTCGGGGCTACTGTCGTTGTTCGCCCTTCTGCTGACCGGTCCTGCCGCCTTCCTTCCCGACCCGGAGTCGAACCTTCCGGCCTGCTGCCGCCGCGACGGCGCACACCATTGCGGACAAGCGCGCCACCAGGCGAACTCTTCGGCGGGTCCGCAACTTAGTGGGGCCTCAGCCCCGTGCCCGCTGTTTCCGGCCGCAGGCATGGTCTCCCATGGTCTTGCGACCGGCCTGTTTGCGCCAGTGGGCTTCCACGTCGGTTGGGTCGCGCAACCGGCTGACGCGATCCGAAACGTCACGCCTGCCTCCACGCCGTTCGGGCGTGCTCACCAGGAACGCGGCCCTCCGCGCCACCCCGCTCTCGTTTGATCCAAGACAGTACAGACGTTCTCTGAAAATCCCGGAGAGGCGGGGTGTGATGTTTTTTTTTCGAAACGTAGTTGCAGGCGTGTTCCTGTTCCTTACAGGTCAGGCGATGGCGGCGACACTGGGTAGCGTGCGCGGTGTGGTGCATGATCCCGATCACCGTCCTGTAGCAAACGTCAGCGTGCGGCTGCGGGCTAGCGCTTCCGATTATTCGCTGATGACGCTGACCAACGCCGACGGGCAATTCAGCTTTTACGCGGTTCCGGTGGGAGAGTGTCGCATCAGCGTCCTGCACGAGGGATTCAGCGCCGCCGAGCAGGGCGCCCTGGTTGTCTCCGGCGCGGCTCCCGTTCTGCACTTCCAACTGGCGCTGGCCGCTCAGAAACAATCCGTCGAGGTTTCCGAAAGCGCTGAAGCCGTCGCGACCGATACGATGACCCCGACGACGCTCGTGAGCCGCTCGCAAATCGAGGATACGCCCGGCGCGGACCGCACCAACAGTCTCGCGATGATTACCGACTACGTGCCGGGCGCCTACGTGGTTCACGATCAACTCCACGTCCGTGGGGGCCACCAGGTCTCGTGGCTGGTCGATGGGGTGCCGGTGCCGAACACAAACATCGCCAGCAACGTCGGGCCGCAATTCGATCCCAAGGACATTGACTACCTCGAAGTTCAGCGCGGGAGCTACTCCGCCGCGTTCGGCGACCGCACCTATGGCGTCTTCGATATCGTGCCGCGGACCGGCTTCGAGCGGAACCGCGAAGCCGAGCTCGTCCTGAGTTACGGGAACTTCCATCAGACGAACGACCAGTTCAGCATCGGAAGCCACAGCGAGCGATTCGCCTGGTACGCGAGTTTGAATGAAAACCGCAGCGACCTGGGCCTGGAAACGCCGACGGCTGAAATCCTGCACGACCGCGTCGCCGGCTTGGGTGCATTCGGCTCCCTGGTGTACAACAAGACGCCCGCCGATCAGTTCCGGCTGGTGACCTCGGTGCGTGGTGACGATTATCAAATCCCGAACGGCGCGGACGATCAGCTCGCCGGCGTGCGCGATCGCGATGTCGAGCGCGACGCGCTGGTGAATCTTTCCTGGGTGCGGATGCTCGGCGCCGGCCGCCTCCTCACCGTGTCTCCGTTCTATCACTGGAACGTCGCGAATTACCTGGGCGGCCCCAACGATCCGCTGAGCACGCAAGACAAGTTAGCGGCGCAGTACGCGGGCGGGCAGATCAGCTTCAGCGCTACCACGAGCCGTCACAACGCCCGGACGGGCCTCTATGCATTCGGCCAGCACGATAGCCGGACGTTTGCGCTCACGGCGAATGACGAAGGCGGCCTGTCTTTGCGGCAACGGGAGAGCCCGTCCGGCGGCTTGGAAGCGGTGTTCGTGGAAGACCAGATGAAGGCGGCGTCCTGGTTAACGCTCACGGCCGGTGTGCGGCTAACGCACTTCGCCGGCGCAATCTCGGAGAACGCTTTCAGTCCGCGTACCGGCGCGTCGGTGCGGGTCCCGTACCTGCATTGGCTGCTGCGCGGATTTTATGGCCGCTTCTACCAGGCGCCACCGCTTTCGACGGTTTCCGGTCCGCTGCTGGATTTTGCGCTCAACCAGGGATTCGGGTTCCTGGCGCTCCACTGCGAGAGGAACGAGGAGAATCAATTCGGAGTGACCATTCCATGGCGCGGCTGGGCGCTCGACGCCGATCACTTCCACACTCACACGCGGAACCTGTTCGATCACAACGCATTGGGGAATTCCAACATCTTCCTTCCGCTGACGATCCAAGGCGGGCGGGTGGATGGGTGGGAGGTGACCCTGCGCAGCCCTCTCGTGTGGCGGCGCGGCCAGGTGCATCTGGCCTACTCGAGCCAGCGAGTCGAAGGTTGGGGTGCCGTGACCGGCGGCCTCACCGATTTCTCGCCGCCGGAGGACGGGACTTTTCTGCTGGATCACGATCAGCAGCACACGCTCAGCTTCGGCGGGTTTGCCAATCTTCCGCGAAGGGCCTGGGTTTCCGGCAATCTGAATTACGGGTCGGGATTTCCGGACAACGGAGGCCCGGCGCGCCTCGAAGCCCACACCACCGTGGATCTCGCCTTAGGAAAAGCGTTCGGCGAGAACTGGACGCTATCCGCGAATGCCGTGAACATCGCAAACCGGCATTTCCTGCTGGACAATAGCCTGACGTTTGGTGGCACCCACTACTTCAACCCGCGCGAGATCTACGGGCAATTAAGATATCGGTTTCACTTTTGAGTTTGTAAGACAGGTTGACAACCAGCGGGTTGGTAACCCGCTGGTATTTCCTTGTAAACGGGCTCTGCGGGCGCGGGTTGGCACCGGCGCGCGGGATGCCATCCGGCCCCACGCTACAACTGGAAAACCGCGCGCACCACTTCGTCGTCGAGCGAGTGCTTCAGCGTAAAGCCCAGCTTTTCGCAGATCCGCATGATGTCACGATTTTCCGGGAGCATATCCGCGGTGAGCCGTTCGAGCTTTTCGTCGGCGCCGACAATCAGTAGCCGCCCGAGTAGTTCCTTGCCCAGGCCGCGCCCCTGCCACTTGTCGGCGACCACGATGGCGACCTCGGCTTCCCTAGTGCCGTGGACGCGGGTCATGCGCGCGACCGCCAGGATCTCCTCGGCCCCCGATTCCGGATCCCGCCGTTCCGCCACCAGCGCCATCTCCTGGTCGTAATCGATGAAGCAGGTGCGCATCAGCCGTTCGTGCTGCACGCGCTGCTCTAGGTTCATCATGTGGAAGTAGCGATAGTAAACGCTACGCTCCGACAAGGTTTCGTGGAAGCGCACCATCCGCGGCTCATCCTCGGGTCGGATGGGCCGGATCGTGACCTGCGTGCCGTCCTTCATCGTCCAGGGCGTCACGTACTTGGTCGGGTACGGGCGGATGGCCGTAGTCGGGATATCTTCTTCGCGCATTTCCAGCCCGTGCACGACGATGCGGGCATCCAGCGCGATCATGCCGTCGGGAGAGGCCAGGAGCGGGTTGATGTCGATTTCCTTGATCCAGCGCTGCTCGGTCACGAGCGCGCTGAAGTGGACCATGAGGCATTCCAGTGCTCCCAGGTCCACCGGCCGCCGCCCACGAACGCCCTGCAGCGCTTTATAGATTTTCGTCTGCTCCATCATGCGGCGCGCCAAGGTCGTATTCAGCGGCGGCAGCGCCAGCGACCGGTCGCGGTAGACTTCCACCAGTTGGCCTCCGCTGCCGAACAGCAGCACGGGGCCGAACTGCGGATCGAGGCTGGACCCGATGATCAGCTCGTAAGCGTCTTTGAGGTGGATCATCGGCTGCACCGTGACACCCTGGAAATGCCCGGCTCCGGCCTTCTCCGTAACCGAATTGCGGATGGCGTGGTAAGCGTCCGCAACCGCATCGGCGTTCGCCAGGTTCAACCGCACGCCGCCCACGTCTGTTTTGTGCGTGATGGTTTCCGAGTACAGCTTCAGCACGACCGGGTAGCCCATCTGACTGGCGATTTCGATGGCCTCGCCATCCGATCGCGCAATCATCGTCTTCACGACGGGGATTCCGTATGCGCTCAGCACCTGCTTGGAGTCGAACTCACTGAGGATCGTGTTGCCCGCCGCGCATGTCTTCTGAATCAACTCATCGGCGAGTTTCCGGTTCGGAGCCCAATCGGGCGAATCCTCCGGCATGGCCGGCGTCTCATAGAGGCCTTTCAGGTTGTAGCTGTACTGCCACATGTAGTTGAAGGCGCGCGCCGCTGTATCGGGGTAAGGGAAGGTCGGTATGTTGGCGCGGTTCAGAATCTCTTCGCCGGCGGCCACGTCGACCCCACCCATCCAACTCGCGATCACCGGTTTGCCTTCCTGCTTGGCGTGCGGCTTCAATTCCTCGGCGATGCGCGTCGGATCGGTCATCGCCTGCGGCGTGAGGATCACCAGCATGCCGTCGCTATGCGGGTCGTGCGCTGCGATATCCAGAGCCTTGGCGTAGCGCTCCGGCGATGCGTCGCCGATGATATCCACCGGATTATTGTGGCTCCAGGTCGGCGGCAGTACCGCGTTGAAGGCTTCCATGGTTTCCGCCGACAACTCGGCCAGTTCGCCGCCCCCCATGATCAGCGCATCCGTGGCCAGCACGCCCGGGCCGCCGGCGTTGGTCACGATGGTCAGACGCGGTCCTTTCGGCCGGGGCTGCTTGGAAAGCACTTCGGCCATGTAGAACAGGTCCGCGATATTGTTGACGCGCAGCACGCCGGTCCGCCGGAATGCCGCTTCCAACACCTCGTCACTGCCGGTCAGCGAGCCCGTGTGCGAAGCCGCGGCCTTGGCGGCGGCTGCCGTGCGCCCCGGTTTGATTACGATAATCGGCTTGCTCAACGCCACTTCGCGTGCCGCCGAAAGGAATGATCGGGCGTTGCCGATCGACTCCATGTAGATCACGATCGAGCGCGTTTTCGGGTCATTTCCCAGGTAGTAGATTAAGTCGCCCCAGTCGACGTCCACCATGGAGCCGATGGAAACGAAAGCGCTGAAGCCTACCATCTCTTTCAGGCTCCAATCCAGCACCGCGGTGCACAAGGCACCGCTCTGGCTGATGAAACCGACTGAACCGGGCCGCGCTATGGTCGTCGCGAATGTGGCGTTTAGTCCCGAGGTTGGGCTCATCACGCCGAGGCAGTTCGGGCCGATCACCCGAACGTTGGCCGCGCGCGCCTCTTCGCGCACCCGTTGCTCGAGCGCGGCGCCCTGGGCACCCGTTTCCTTGAATCCCGCCGAGATGACGATGGCGCCCCGCACGCCGTGCTCGCCGCATTCCCGGATGATCCCCGGAATCGAGGGAGGTGGTGTCACGATCACCGCCAAATCCACATCCTCAGGAATATCCCCGAGAGATGGATATGCCTTCACCCCAAGCACGCTGGGCCGCTTCGGATTTACCGGGAATACGATACCGCCGAACGGGCTGGTTACCAGGTTCCAAAGTATCGTGCGGCCTACGCTGCCGGGATTTTCCGTCGCACCCACGACGGCGACGGTCTTCGGCGAGAAAAACACGTCGAGCGGTTGGATCCGCGGATGCATCGCGTGCTTTGGTGGCTTAGTGAGTTGCATGATCTCCTGCTTTCGCCTCTGGTCCAAACGCGGCGTCGTTCAATGCCGTGAGGACGTCTTGAGCATCGAGGCCGTTCTTGCGGGCCACGGTTCCGATGTCGCAATCGTCGCAGACCGGATGAAACCGGAACTGCTCGAAGACGGGAACCGTCTCAGGATGACGTTGTTTCACGTCTCGGACGATCATGTCGCGGCGGATCAGCTGATCGAATCGGAACATAGGCTTGTCCTTGAGGTCGTTGAAGACGTTCAAGGAGCACCCCGCCTACCAAAGCAGTCGATCGGCTTATCAACGGGTTACCGCCGTCCGGCGGTTCAGGTGGGTGATTTGGCGCAATTTTCCAATATGCGGCTGGCGTTTGCAGTGCCTCTCCGCGCCGCGTGAGGGAAGAATCCGCTTGAGAAGAACGGGGGAGGCCGTGATGGCGCTCGCAGACGCCTCCCGTCCGAGGTTACTTTACGCTAGCTACTTTGATGGTCTCGCCCTGGAGTGTGCCATTAATGGTGACTTGCTTTCCGGCGAGTGGTACGACTTTCGCCTGATCGGCGATCTTATAGATTTTGCCATCATCGGTGACGAGAACTGCCGGAGACCCGGCCTTGATGCACTTGTTAGCGCAGTCCACATCGCCCCGCATGGCGGGCTTGGAAGCGCACTGCTGGTCGATGATGTAGCCCTTGAACTCGGCGGCCATCACGCTGCTTGCCAGTCCCGCAGTCACCGTCAACGCCAGGATTGCTTTCTTCATAGACCTCCTCCTCAGGAGTGAATTTTGGTACCGGACTTCCATCCAAGTTTACTCCAGTTGCATAACAGGCACCCCGGTCGCGCGGAAATTCACAACCGATTGTCAGAAAAAGCACTGGACGGAAGCGTTGGCCGCGTGTCCGGTCCGTGACGCCAAGCCGTGCGATCCTATGGGCTTATGCCGACTGCGCCGCATGTGGAAACGCACTTCGAGGCCTCTGCGACGGTTCGCGACGTGGTGATCGGGATGTCCGATGGGCTCACCGTCCCATTCGCGCTGGCCGCGGGCCTTTCGGGCACGGTCTCCTCGACTGCGATCGTTGTGGTCGCCGGGTTGGCCGAGATCGCGGCCGGCTCGATCGCCATGGGACTCGGCGGTTATCTGGCGGCGCGCACCGACCGCGATCACTACGAATCGGAGCGGCAGCGCGAGTTTCGCGAAACCATCGAACTGCCGGAAAAAGAGGCCGATGAAGTAGCCGAAATTTTCCGCGGCTACGGCATGGTTGAGAAGGACATCGCTCCGGTGGTCGCCGCCATCCGGTCCGATCAGAAGCGGTGGGTTGATTTTATGATGCGGTTCGAGCTCGGTTTTGAAGAGCCCGATCCGCGGCGCGCTCGCAACAGCGCGGTCACGATTGCTCTTTCCTACATCCTGGGAGGCCTTGTGCCCCTCGCGCCCTACATGCTGGTGTCGCAACTCAACTCGGCGCTGGCCATCTCCGTCGGTGTCACTCTCGTCGCATTGTTCGCATTCGGTTACGTGAAAGGCAAACTGACGGGAATCTCACCTTTGCGCGGCGGTCTGCAAACCACCGTGATCGGCGGACTAGCCTCGGCCGCGGCATTCGGCTTGGCCCGGCTGATCAGTTAGCACTCCGCCGGCTCCGGCTTCGTACTTACCGATACCGCGCTGTACCCCGGCCCATTTGTAACGTCGAAGTATGAGACTGGAAGGACGCAAGGCTCTGGTTACAGGCGGTAGCCAGGGAATCGGACACGCGATCGCGCTCGAGTTCGCAAGCCAGGGGGCCGACGTAGCCGTGGATTACGTCGGCAACGCCAAGGCCGCGGAAGAGACACGAGCAGCCATTGAGAAAACGGGGCGGCACGCCGTCGCTCTGAAGGCCGACGTCAGTGTGATTGCTGAGGCCCGCAAACTCGTCGCGGACGCCATCGAAGCGCTCGGATCGCTCGACATCCTCGTGAACAATGCCGGCATCGAAAGGCGCGCGCCACTTCTGGAAATCACCGAGAAGGATTACCGGGCCGTTATCGACGTCAACATGACCGGACCGTTATTCCTTGCACAGGCCTTTGCGGCCTACCTGCGCGATACCAAACGGCCGGGCAAGATCATCAATATCAGCTCGGTGCACGAAGAACTACCGTTTCCGCACTTCACGCCGTACTGCATGGCCAAGGGCGGCCTAAAAATGATGATGCGGAACCTGGCGATCGAATTAGCCTCGTGCGGGATCACCGTCAACAACATCGCTCCCGGCGCCATCGAGACGCCCATCAATCGCAAGCTGCTGGAGAACCCGCAGGAACTGGGCCGTCTCCTAAACAACATTCCTTTGCGCCGGATGGGCAAGCCTCCCGATGTAGCGCACGTGGCGGTATTCCTGGCTTCGGCCGAGGCCGACTACATCACCGGCGAAACCGTCGTGGTCGATGGCGGGCTGCTCTGGAACTACAGCGAGCAATGAGTTACCTGCCGATCGAGGATTACGGCATCATCGGCGATCTGCACTCCGTCGCGTTGGTGGGAAAGAACGGCTCGATCGACTGGTGCTGCCTGCCGCGCTTCGATTCGCCGAGCGTCTTCGCTGCGATTCTGGATGACGCCAAGGGCGGCTGTTTTCGCCTCCAGGCAACCGGCGAAGGCGGCGTCAAGCAGATGTATCTGCCGAACACCAACATCCTCGTCACCCGGTTTCTCAGCGAGGGAGGCATGGCTGAGGTGACCGATTTCATGGCGATCTCACGGGAATCGGGCGGCGAAACGGAGGAGCGCTCGCGCCAGTTGGTGCGGATTGCTCAGGCCATTCGCGGACCCGCCCGGTTCCGCCTGGAGTGCCGCCCGGCGTTCGACTACGCGCGTCAAAGCCACGAAGTGCAACTCAGCGACGACGGCCGAAGCGCTGTATTCGCCTCGTCCGCACAACAACTCGCACTGAAGGGCTCGCAGCCGCTCAAGCGCGAGGGAGATGGCATCGTCGCCGACTTCACCCTGCAGTCGCGCGAGCAGGCGGTCTTCGTTCTGCGGCACCGCAACGGAAAGGCCGATGCTTCGCTCAACCAGGAGCCGGTGGATGCAGACGCGCTGCTCGCGGAAACAGCACGCTTTTGGCGAGGCTGGATCGCGCAAAACCAGTATCACGGCCGCTGGCGGGAGATGGTAACGCGTTCGGCGCTGGTTTTGAAGCTGCTGACTTATCTGCCGAGCGGAGCCATCGTGGCTGCTCCGACGACCAGCCTGCCCGAGCAGATCGGCGGCGTGCGCAATTGGGACTACCGCTACACCTGGGTGCGCGACGCGGCCTTTACCGTGTATTCCCTAATCCGGCTGGGGTACACGGAGGAAGCCGCCGCGTTCGCGCGATTCATGCAGGCGCGCGCAGGCGAGCACGAAGCGGACAATGGGCCGCTGAACGTCATGTACGGAATCGACGGCCGCCACGACTTACGCGAAGAGACACTCGATCACCTGGCGGGTTACCGCGGCTCGCGCCCCGTGCGCATCGGCAACGCAGCCTTCGGCCATCTGCAGCTCGACATTTACGGGGAGTTGATGGACTCTTTGTATCTGTACGACAAGTATGGAACCCCGGTCTCCTACGAGATGTGGAAAGTGATGGAACACCTGCTCGACTGGGTTGCGGCAAACTGGGACCAGCCGGACCAGAGTATCTGGGAAGTCCGCGGCGGACGGCGCCCGTTCACTTACTCAAAGCTGCAGTGCTGGGTGGCCCTCGATCGCGGTATGCGGCTGGCCCAGAAACGCTCTCTGCCGCGGTCGGGCAAACAGTGGGAGATCGAGCGCGACCGCATCTACCAAGCGATCCAGCAGGATTCCTGGAACGAAAAGAAGCGCGCATACACCCAGTACTTTGCATCGGATGCGGTGGACGCGAGCAGCCTGATGTTGCCGCTGATGCGGTTCGTGTCGCCGACCGATCCCCGGATGGTTTCCACCATCGCCCAGGTGCGCGAGCATCTCGCATCCGACAGCCTGGTGCGGCGGTACGAAATCGGCAAAGCTGCGCGCGACGGGCTGCCGGGTGGCGAGGGTTTCTTCGCGGTGTGTTCTTTCTGGCTGGTCGAAGCGATGGCGCGCGCAGGACAGACCGAGGAAGCGCAACTCCTTTTCGAAAAGCTGCTCTCGTTCGCCAATCACCTGGGTTTGTTCTCCGAAGAGATCGGGTTGAAAGGTGAACTGCTCGGCAATTTTCCGCAGGCGCTCACCCACCTTGGCCTCATTAGCGCGGCGCATAACCTGGACCGGGTTCTGGACGAAGGAACTTATGGGCAGCGTTAAGACCAAGCCTACAACGCGCGTACCCGTGACAGATCTGCGCTGCAGCAAATGTGGGAGAAGCGGGTCGACCGGCGGCGGCGAGGTCCGTGGATGTGCTCCCCCGCACGAGGCCCAGGCCGTGTTTTGCCCCGCGCTAAAATCGATAAAGGCCCGACCCCTTCCGGCCGTCAAGTGCCAGGCCGCGAGGGAGCGGAACCCTTACTGCTATGGGCAGCGCTGCTCGAACACCCGCCACCGCCCGGGACGTGATCCAGGAAATTGTCCGTAACATGCGCGAGGGTCTCGAGCCACTGCAATACTCGACGCTCGCGCCTGCTATTTATACCGTTTATCTTCACCACGAAGACATGGATCGCCTCCGCGGCATCCTGCCGCGCGTGATTGATGAATCCCAGCGCGCGTTGGATGAAGAGCTCGAAAAGCTCAATCGCGCTTCGCTGGCCGAGCGCGTGAAACTGGCGCGCTCCAGTGGCCCGAAGGTCACTGCTCCGGAGGGCGGCTGGCGGATCCAGATCCTCGAAAACACGGACGACGATGTGGAGCCGGGCGACATCGTCATCTACTCGGAACTCGGGCTGCCGGCCAAGCCGGAATTCGGGGCCGGCAGCATGACCAAGCGGATCGCCACGCGGCGCATGGCCGGCGCGCCCTCCACCGCCCAAACCTACGAGCCGGCGCCGCAGCAGAAGGCCTACGCGACTCTTACTTACCAGGACGCTGGCGGCCCCAAGACCTACCGGATGACGAAGAACGAAATCGTCGTGGGGCGCGGGGGCCGTGACTACTGGACCGATCTCAAGCTCGACACTGCGCCCGATGTTTCCCGCGAACACTTTCGCCTGCGCCGCGACCCCTCGAGCGGAAAGTTCTTTCTGAAGGATCTCAGCAGTCTCGGCACTACCATCGACGGAAAGCCGGTCCCCTCGAGCGTCGAGGTGGCCGATGGCGAAAAGCGCGACCGCAACGTGGAGGCGC
This sequence comes from uncultured Solibacteraceae bacterium, assembly GCA_964390225.1. GTDB lineage: Bacteria > Acidobacteriota > Terriglobia > Bryobacterales > Bryobacteraceae > PSRJ01. The sequence goes on along the minus strand of CAYMHP010000030.1, from coordinate 5,579 downwards.
CGGTGCCCGAGACGGCACGCATTGGCCTCGCCGGCGTTCTGTTCCTCGACTTCGAAGTCACTCCGCATGGTTAATGCGACCCTCCGATGCGCCGGCGCGAGCGATCCGGGCCGGGTGCGCCAGAATAACGAGGACCGGCTGCACGTGGATATCGAGCGCGGAATCTTTCTCGTTGTGGATGGCATTGGGGGCCAGGCAGCCGGAGAGAAAGCCGCCGAGATCGCGGTGGAGCGCGTCCGGGCGCGCCTCGAACGGCAGACCGGCACGGCCGAGCAGCGCATCAGCGAAGCGGTCGCCATGGCCAACAACGAAATCCTCGAGACCGCCCGCGCGCACCCCGAGTGGAGCGGCATGGCCTGCGTCCTCACGGTCGCCGTGCTCGAAAACGGCTCGGCGGTCGTCGGCCACGTCGGCGACTCACGCCTTTATAAGATCCGGCGAGGAGAGATTCAAAAAATCACCCATGACCATTCCCCGGTCGGTGAGCGTGAAGATCGGCACGAGCTGACCGAAGCGGAGGCCATGCGCCACCCGCGGCGCAACGAGGTGTTTCGCGACGTAGGCTCCGAGGAACATGCGCCCGGTGACCCGGATTTCGTCGAATTGCAGCGCATCCCTTTCGAGCCCGATAGCGCGCTGCTGCTTTGCAGTGACGGCCTCAGCGACCAAGTCGGTTCGAACGATATCCGCCGCGCCGTGGAACGAAACGCGGGCAACGCCGAAGCCGCAGTGAAGGAGTTGATTGAGGCGGCCAACCGGGCCGGCGGCAAAGACAACGTCACGGCCATCGTCATCGAAGGCGAGCAGTTCACAGCACCGCCGGCGGCGGAGGACGTCCGCTCCGCCAGCCTCTTGCTCAGCCGGCCCGCCCTGTTCCTTTACGGCGTTCTGCTCGCCCTCGCGGCGGCGTGGCTTTCGCGCGGTTATTGGCAGCCCGCGCCCGTCGTTCTGGAACCGCAGATCCTCACGGCGGGAACGGGCGCGCCCTTTCCGACCATCATGGACGCGATGGCGCGCGCACGCGCCGGAGATACCATTGAAGTAGTTGGGGGCGAGTATCGCGAAGCGCTGCGCCTCAAGAGCGGCGTCACGCTGCGCAGCCGCGTGCCGCGCGAAGTGATTTTACGCTCCACTCCCGTGGGCAGCGGGCCCGCAGTGCTGGCCGACGATGTGAGAGACGCTCGAATCATCGGCTTTCGTATTCTCGCCGACGCCCAGATGCCGCTTTCGGCAGGAATCGTGCTGATAAACTCCGAAGTGGCCGTGGAGGACGTCGAGGTGGCTGGAGCGGACGTCGGAATCGAGATCCGCGGAGACGCGGCTCCGCAGTTGCGTGCAAACGCCATCCACGATTGCGGTCAGGGCGTGCTGATCTCCGGGACGGCGGCCACGTGGCTGTCGCACAACTCGATCCAGCGCAATGTCCGCACCGGCATCGCCGCTCAACCCGGCGCGCACCCTTCGCTGGTGGGAAATGTTTTCGAAAAGAACCCGGTGGATTTGCCGGGCACGGATATGAAGGCCGTGCGGGAAATGAATTTCTTTCTGGAGCCGCCGGCCGGCGCCCGTCCCGCAAGATCCCCGCGGGAGGGGCGAAAAAAATGATCGCTCCCGCCAGCCGCAAGCTCGGCAGGTATGAGATCCGGCGGAAGCTCGGGCGCGGTGGCATGGCGGATGTCTACCTGGCGCACGATACGGAACACGGCTGCCAGGTCGCACTGAAGCTGATTGAACACAGCGCGGATCTCGACACCCAGGATGCCATCGCCGCCGAACGTCGCGGGGCCGTGTTGCAGGCGCATCTTGCCGCCGTCGACGCGCATGTTGTCCGCATTTTTGATTCCGGCGATGTCGACGGTTTCTTCTTCGTCTCGATGGAATACGTCGATGGCCAGGACCTTGCCGAATTGATGCGCCGCGGACCGCTCGCCATCGAGTTCGCCGTAGATGCTGCGCTGGCCGTCGCCGAAACCCTCGAGAGCGCGCACACCCTCCAAGTCGCCATCGACGGCAAAAACTTTCACGGAATTGTCCACGGCGACATCAAGCCGAAGAACATTCGTGTGGATAGCCGCGGGCAGGTGCGCGTGCTCGATTTCGGTATCGCCAAAGCGCTTTCGCTTTCGCGCCGCCTGACCCGCAATGAATTCGGCAGCGTTCCGTACGCCTCGCCCGAGCGGCTCGATTCCGGCGAGGTGGACGCCCGCTCGGACCTCTGGTCGCTCGCCGTGATGCTGTACGAAATGGTCACGGGCATGCAGCCGTATCACGCCGAATCCACCGAGCGGCTGGAACGTATGATCCGTTCCCAAATTCCGCCTCCGCCGGCCCCCGACCCTTGCCCCGAAGCGCTCCGCCGCATTCTCATGAAAGCGCTCGCGCCCACGCCGGAAGTGCGCTACCACACGGCGGCCGGCTTGGCCCGCGATTTGCGCGCGTTCCGCGACGGGGAAACAGTCATCGCGGCCTCCGAGGACTTGGACGCGACGCGCCGGACCTTCCGTCGAGACAACGGCGCGCCGGACCGGGGCGCCGACGACCGCACCCGCCGAACCGCGCCGGTCCAGGACGATGGCACACGGCGCACGTTCACGCCCCGCCCGGCGCCGGCGAGCGTGCCGCGGCGCCGCCCCGGCATCTTCAGCACCTTCGTTCGCGCGGTGGTCATCACGGTGCTGTTGAGCTTCCTCTACGGGGCGTGGGCGGTCGTCTCCGAATACCTGTTGTGGAAACACGGCCAACAACTCGAGCGAGACCTTCAAACGGAGCAGCTTACCGACCCTGATCGAATTTGGGCGCGATGGACGGAACTTTCCAAGGGCAATCCCTCGTCTTTGTTATTGCATGGCCCACGGAAACTCGTCGACCAGAAGTTGCTGGCCGCGGCCGACCACGTGATCACCACCTATCGGAACAACGACGCGCAGCCCATCCACGAAAGAGATTGGGAACGCGCTCGCACCATGGCGGCACGCGCCCTGGCCGTGGACCCCGACGATGCCGCACGCGGCCGGCTGCGGCTTGCCGAGGGGCAGCTCGCGCGCATTAATGGAACCGCGCACGGCGATATGGGGGAGTTGAACCTCGCGGTGGAAAAATTCACGGAAGCCGAGCGCCTCATGCCTAAGTCGCCCGATCCCGAACTGGGCCTCGCGCGGCTGTACGTCTACGGCTTCAAAGATATCGATCGCGCCTACGCGGCTTTGCGTGAGGCTGAGAAGCGCGGCTATGCGATCGGCAACCGCGAAAAGGCGCAACTCGCGGACGGCTACCGCGCCCGCGCCGATCGCCTCTGGTGGGACTCCCGCAACGTGCGCGGGCTCGCTCAGGAGGGCGACCAGATCCAGCGGGCTGCCGACGATTACAAACGCGCGCTCGAGCTGTACCAGAGCATTGCCCCTTACGGCAACTCCAATGACGGCATCGTGCGGGTCCAGAAGAGTCTCGATAGCGTGAATTTCCGGCTGCAGCAGATTAGCCAGCCCGCGAGCGCGAAATAGATGGCTGTTACCCGCAGCAGAACGGCCGATCGCGCCGCCCTGCGTCCGGTCGCCGGGCGTGCGACGTCGTGGCGCCGCAGCGAACTCGTTTGGACCCTCGCCGCGGCGCTGTTGATCGCCTGCGGGCTCTATCTTGTCTATCGCGCGAAGACCGCTGCTTTTCCCGATATCGAGCAGGGCCTCGCGTCCAAGCGCCTGGTCAATCTGAACGAACTCGGAAGCCGCGAGGACGTGCTCCCGGTGCTCGCGATGCTGCCGGACACGCGACAGCGCCAGGAGGCCGCACGGCAAATCTACTATCTCTCCGGTAACCTCCCCAACGTGGGCGCGGTGGCGCGTTTGCGCCTCCTCACTCCCGATCAGTTTCGGGATTTCAAATCGCTGGCGGTCGTTCGCCGCCCCGCGCGATTCCGCCGAGACTTCCTGTTGTGGACGGCTTTGTTCTTCGCGGCTTTCCTGCTCGCGCATCTCTGGTGGAGCCTGCGCGGTTTCCGCGGAGATCAGGCATTTCTTCCGGCGATCCTCCTTCTATCGGGCATCGGGCTCATCCTCATGGTGAGCCTGCGCGATCCCGTGCGCGATAATCTATTGTTCGTCGACTTCGCGCAGGGAGTAGTGGCGGGCTGCGTTTTGTTAGCCGCCGCAAGCACGCTCGATTACGAGCGTCTCTTCGGAAAGCTCACATTCGTTCCGCTGCTGGCCAGCTTCGCGCTTTCGTTCTTGCTGATCCTCTTTGGATCTGGCCCGGGTACGAGCGACGCCAAGGTGAACCTGTTCGGATTCCAACCCGTCGAAATCGTACGGCTGCTGCTCGTCTTCTTCCTGGCCGGCTACTTCGCGCGGCGGTGGGATGTGCTGCGGCATGCCCGGGAAACCCGGCCTTCGGTCGCGGCACTTACGCGTTATATCGATATCCCGCCGCTCGAATACACGCTGCCGGTAGTGGTCTGCGTTGTCCTTTCGCTCCTCTTCTTTTTTCTGCAGAAGGACATGGGCCCTGCCCTGGTGTTTGCCTGCCTTTTCCTGGCGCTGTATGGCGTTGCGCGCGGCAGCGCGTTTGCGCCCGTGGTCGGGCTGGCGCTGTTGAGCGCCGGATTCGCTGCCGGGTATTGGATTGGCCATCCGCATACCGTCGGCGAGCGCGTCTCGATGTGGCTTTCGCCCTGGAATAACGTGGTGCATGGCGGCGATCAACTGGCGCACTCGCTATGGGCCTTCGCCACCGGCGGCATCACCGGGACCGGCGTAGGACTGGGCGACCCTCAAGTCGTCCCCGCCGCGCACACCGACCTGATCGTAGCCGCGGCCGGCGAGGAGTGGGGCTTCCTGGGCGTTGTCGGGATCTTTGCGCTCTTTGCCCTGCTCGTCTACCGGGCGTGGCGCATCGCCTTCCGCGCGCGCAGCGATTACGAGTTCTTCCTCGCCGCGGGTCTTGCCGCCGCCACGGCTCTGCAGCTACTGCTGATCTGCGGAGGCGCCCTCGGAGTGCTGCCGCTTTCGGGCGTTGTGACGCCGTTTCTCAGCTACGGCCGCACCGCCATGCTGGCAAATTTCCTGCTGGTGGCGATCCTCCTCTCAATTTCCTCCCGCGCCGGCGCCGAGCGGCCCGCCACTCCATTCCGCGTCTCCATGCGGGCGCTGGCGGTCGTTTTCGGAATCGCGGGCATCGCCGTTGTTGGAAAGGCTGCCTATGTCCAGGTGTTCCACAGCGCAGCTGTGATGGGCCAGGGAACCCTGGTGATGCAGGCCGATGGCGCACGGCGTTACCAGTACAATCCGCGATTCCAGGAGGTCATGCGCGAGATCCCCAAGGGCAGTATTTACGATCGCAACGGCCTGCCGCTGGCGACGAGCAACTGGGCCGAGGTCGAGCGCCATCGCGCCGAGTACCAGCAGCTCGGCATCGATATCAATTCGCTCACGCGCTCGGACAGCCGCTACTATCCGCTCGGTGGCGTGGCGTTCGATTTGCTTGGAGATCTGCGCACGCGCGCCCGATGGGGCGCGAGTAACACCTCGTTTGTGGAGCGGGATTCCGCGCGGCGGCTGCGCGGCTACGACGATCGCCCCACCCTGGTC
>CAYMHP010000029.1:0-30229 GCA_964390225.1 uncultured Solibacteraceae bacterium | reverse complement strand
GGGCTCGACCTGGTGAAGCTGCAGGTAGAGATTGCCGCCGGTGCGCGGCTCCCGTTTGCACAGGAGGATGTCGCGTGGCGGGGCTCGGCTATCGAGTGCCGCATCTATGCCGAGGACCCGTACAACGATTTTCTGCCGTACCCAGGTAAACTCACGCGTCTCACGCGTCCGCTCGGCCCGGGCGTCCGCCTGGACGGTTGTGTGTACGAGGGGTGGACCGTGCCGATGGAGTATGACCCGCTGCTGGCCAAACTGGCGGTCTGGTCGGGAACGCGGCAGGAATCGATCGATCGAATGCTGCGCGCGCTAAAGGAATACGATGTCGGCGGAATTCGTACGAATATCGGCTTCTTCCGCCAGATTCTCGAAGACGAACAATTCCGCGCCGGCCACCTTCACACCGGTTTTATCGAAGAATTTTTTGCGCGGCGCACCCGCCCCGCCCCTGCCCCCGAATTACGAACAGTCGCCGCGCTGGCGGCGGCGCTCGATAGCATGAGCGTGGACGACGCCGCGCCGCGCGCCACCAATCATGGTTCCAGCCGCTGGCTTCTAGCCGGCCGGCAGGAGCTGCTCCGGTGAAGCTCACGCTGCAGATCGATGGCGCCGAGGAGAGAATGGAGGTGTTTGCTTCGGCCCCACTGTGCCGCTTCCGATGGAATGGCGGCGAAGAGCGCAGCGCCGACGTCGAGGCGCCGGAGCCCGGAGTTTACTCCATACTGCTTGATGGCCGCAGTTATGAGGCGCGCGTGGAGCGGACGCCGGCCGCGGTCATCGTGGTGATCGATGGCCACCGGTTCGAAATCGAGATCCACGATCCGCGGCGCTGGTCACGCAAGTCCGGCGGGGTGGGAGGCATCGGCGTCGAAACGCTCAGAGCGCCGATGCCGGGCAAGGTGGTGCGCGTACTCGCCGCGCCCGGGGACACCGTCGCGGCGGAGCAGGGGATTGTGGTTGTCGAGGCCATGAAGATGCAAAACGAAATGCGCTCCGCGCAGGGCGGACGCGTGCTGGCCGTCAACGTCAAAGATGGCGCAACCGTCGCCGCTGGCGAGGTACTGGCGACCATCGAATCCGCCGCGCAAGCGACCGACGGCTAGGATTAACTCGCGCGGTCCGCGACCGCGAGCCGATGATCGCTTTCAGCCGCGCGAGCGATGGCGCGGTTCTAATTACGATGAAGCTCGCGCGATCGCTCGGGACTGGCGAATGGCCTCTGGCACGAGCTACTTTGTCTTGGGATTTGGTTGCCCCTGCCGGGCCAGCACGCGGCTGAGGGCATCATCCGCTGTCGAGCACGCCTTGGACTCCCGCCAAAGCTGTTCGGCGAGGGCCATATTCATTTGAGCCGCATCGAATAACGAGCGTGGCCTCTTTTTTGGCGCAAGCGATTTCTGTGCCGTTTCGAGGTCATCCTTTAGTGGCGCCGCTGAAGTTCCATCAGCCGGTTTGCAATGCTGTGCGGCCTCGACGACGCGGGCGAGCAGGTCATGGCTGCGCCGATATCGTTCCGCGGCGTTGAGCCCGGGCAGGCTGGGATCCATCGCCAATACCTGGTCGCACAGTTCCATCGTTTTCATGGCGGCCGTGTCGTTCGGATCTATTTTCAGCGCGCTTTCGAACGCTGCGCGCGCGCCGGCGTAATCGCCGGACGCCAGATCCGCCTCGCCCAGGCCATCGTAGGCGTCGGCGTCGTCACGGTGGCGCTGTACAACGTCCCGATAGAGCGCAGCCGCTTGTTGTGGCATCCCGAAATCCAAGAGCATCTTGGCTACGCGCTTTTGCGGAGCGGGTTGTTGCGGAACGTCCGCGGCGAGCGCCAGCAGGGCCGCCCGGGCCTGCGCTTGCCGACCGGCCTTACGCAGCATATCGATCATCTGGATTTGCGCGTCCCCGCGGTTTTCGTCGGGCTTCTGCGGCCATGAGCCGTCCACCGCGAGCCGGTACTGCATGGCGGCCTCATCGATGCGGCCTTCTTTCTCTGCGATGTTGGCTAGCGCGAGATGCGCGGGGGCATTGTCGGGGCGGTTGCGGACGACCTCCTGGAGATACACGGCGCCTTCGTTGGGATGTTCCGCTTTTACCAGAGCCAGCCCGAGCGCCAGCCGGTCTTCCAGGCTGTGGGAAATCGAAAGGGCATTGCGATACTGGGCGACGGCTTCCTCATAACGGCGTTCCGCCATGAGCTCGTTCCCCATCCGGTAAGACTGGGCGGCCCGGTTGGTACGGACCGACCGGTAGAAGTAGTTCAGAGATGCCGCAACCAGCGCCACGCCTACCAGCGCCGCGACCGTCGCCGCAATCGGTGTGATCCTCGATTTCGGTGTTTCGGCGGCGGCAACCTGCGCCGCCTGCGCATGACCGATGCGGTAGGCCGAGAGAATGTCCTCAAGAGAGAGGGTCCCCTTCAACTCGCGGATATTCGTCCGGCTGACGACGGGCAGCACTTTCAGGCCGCTCTCGGCGATTCGCTGCATGGCGTCGTCCAATGTGTGGTCCGAGTGGACGTGCGGAAATACTTGAGCTGTCAGTTCCTCGGTTACCGCCGGTTCCGGAACCAGGTTTGCGAGCGGCTCGTCACCGCGGTTTGCGGCCATCGCCTCGTCGAGTTTTTCGGCCGCCAGCATTCCGCGCAATCCGCCTTCGTCGACTACAGGCCAGCATCCGCGCTCACGCTCGACCGACGCGGCAGCCTGGCGGATGGGTTCGTGAGCGGACAGTACCTGAGAAGCCGGCTGGAAGGCGTTGCCGACCATCAGCAGCGCCTGCCTGGCGCGCTCGCCTGATGGCAGATGTATGCCGTCCTGGTGCTGCAGCGCCTCGTAGATCGGCTCCTCTTGCAGCTTGCTGGATATGAAGTAGCTGGCCAGGTTGGCAATCATCAGCGGGACGATGATGGAATAATCCCGCGTGATCTCGAAGATCATGATGACGGAGGTCATCGGAACGCGCACGATCCCGGCAAAGGCGGTACCCATGCCCACGAGCGCGTACGCGCCCACCCCGCCGGTGTAATCGGGCATGAGCAGGTGCGCGATTCCCCCCACCGCTCCGCCCATCATCGCCCCGATGAACAGGCTCGGCCCAAAGATGCCGCCTGCGTTACCTGACGCGTAACAGGTTGCGGTGGCCACCACCTTGAGACAGACCAGCAGGGCCATTGTCTTGATCAGCATTTCTCCGTTGAGCGCCTGCCCGACGAAGTTGTAGCCGACGCCGAGCACCTGCGGGACGAACCAACCGAGAATCCCTACGGTTAAACCGCCGACCACCGGCTGGATCGACTGGCTCGCTTTGGGCATCGCCAGGAAACGCTTCCGCTGCCAAAGCAGAAGCTTTACGAATGCGACCGAAACGAGCCCGCCTATAATTCCGAGCACGGCGTACCAGAGAAACTCGACAGGGTGTACGAGTTGATAAGCCGGCACGTGAAACAGCGGTTCGTCGCCGAGCAGCAGGTGCAGCACGATCCACGACGTCGCAGAGCTGAGCACTACCGAGCCAAGCACGGGCGCGTGCATGTCGCCCATCACTTCTTCGAGCGAAAAAAGCACGGCGGCGATGGGCGTGTTAAACGCAGCCGCGAGCGCCGCCGATGCACCCACCGGGACCAGAGCCCTTACGCCGGCCGGGGAGAGCCCAAGCTTGCGGCCCAGCACGGAGGCGATACCGGCGCCTACCTGCACGGAAGGCCCTTCGCGCCCGAGTGCCAGGCCGCTGGCGAGCGAAACCGCGGACAGCCCAAATTTCCCGACTACGGTGCGAAACGCGATGTACCCGTCGCGCAGGAAGAGCGCGGTCTTAGTCTGCGGGATGCCGCTGCCCCGTGCGTTCGGGAAATACCGGAACAGCAGGTAGCCCGAGCTCAGAGCGCCGGCTACCGGAATCACCAGCCGCCGCCAAGGCGCGCCTCCGGTTGGATACAACCTCGATGCCAGATTCTCGGTCAGCAGGATAAACGCGACCACGACGAGGCCTACGACCGCCCCAATGATGAGCGTCAAGACAAGAAGAATGCGTTCTTCGCGGTTATCCTGCTTCAGAATTGGCGAACCCTTCTATTTGTCGGCGGTGAGGTATTTCACGAACACGACTTGATTGCCACGCTCGTTGTAGAGCAACTCATCTACTAGATTACGCGCCATCAGGATCCCAAAGCCACCGGGCCGCTGCCCCTGTTCTGCGCGAATTTCTACGTGTCGCGTTGGGCAATCGTCGGGATTGCACACTGCGGCGTGAGAAATCGTATCGAGCGAGAATCCCTTGCCAGGATCCTGGATGTGCACCGCCAGCGAACGCGATGTCCTGAGAAACGAAACGCGCACGCGTTTGTGGGGATCGCCCTTTGCGCCGTGCTCGATGGCGTTCAGGAGCAATTCGCGGAACGCCGCGCTCACATCTTCGCAGATCTGGGCGGGAAGATCGGCCTCGAGTTCGCGGAACAGGTGAACCGTGCGTTCAGCGGCGTTGAGGGTTGCTCCCAGGTCGACCGTCACCCACTCCGGCCGGGCCGAGAGGATTTTGATATCGTCTTGCCAAACTGGGGCTTCGAGCGCATGCTGCACCATTTCCGCCAGCGGACCGATCGCCAACGGCTTGTGAACATAACCGTACGCATGTGCACGCATTGCATCGATGGCTCGACTGGCGCTCCGTTCGCCTGTCAGAATGACTTTGGTTTCCGGTCGAATGGAGCGCAGCCGCCGCAAGAGCCGCGTGCCACTCAAGCCATTGCGGCCCTGACCGGCGACTACTACGTCGTACGGTAGAGTGCGAAGGCGTTCGACGGCAGCGTGTCCATCGAATACGGCGTGAATGTCACGGCCGTCCCTCTGAAGGGCTCCCGTGAGGAGCTGATGGACATCCGCATCGCCGTCCACGAGAAGCAAGTTCCGCGAACTCACAATTTACACTGTAACTGATTGGGCGACCCGCGCCGTGGGCGTCCGAAAGTTAACCTCCGTTTAAATCGTGTTCTTCCACAGGCCGGAGTCTCAACCAATCGTAGAAGTAACCTGGCGAGGTTCCGCCGCATCTCACCGTCTAGTGTGAGATCCATCCTTTTGTCTCTTGCGGCAGCGTCGCTGGCCTGCGCCCAGATCGGCGCGCCGGGCCGGTATCCGGGCGGGGGCTACCCACCCGGTGGTGGTTACCCTCCGGGAGGCGGTTATCCCGGCCAATATCCATATCCCGGCGGGCAGTACCCGGGAACTGGCGGCGGAATCCCGGTTCCGGGAAGCAGCAAGAAGCCGAAAGACTCCAAAACCTCGACCAAGGATGGTAAGCAACAGCAGCCCCTGCCGAACTTCCGCGGCAAGATCAAGCAGATCGACTCCAAGTCCCTCTCCGTTGAGCTCGACGATTACCGCGTGATGGAGTTCAAAATCACCAGCAAGACCAAGTTTTTCAAGAATGGTGAGGAGCTGAAATCGCCGAAGTTCAATGCCGGCGATCAAGTTTCAGTAGAAGGGCAGGAAGATCCCGCCGCTTACCTTACAGCGGTCAACGTCTATTGGGAGAAAGCGGCAGGCGCAAGTTCGACCACCGCCGAGAACAGCGAAAAAACCGTCGATACCTGGAAGGATAATCCGGGCGGGGCGGCGACTGAGAATGCGCCGCCGCTGGCTCCTCGCGATCCGGACGATCCGGGCCCGCCCAAGCTGCAGCGCGGCAGACCGGCTCCGCGCCGGGCTACGGAGACTGTGGAGACAGCGGAAGCCAAACCACCCGCCCCGCAGTCACAGGCAAAGCCGGCGGCCAATCCCGTTCCGCTGCCGCGCAGCACGCCGCCCGCGCCCGCAGCCTCTTCGAAGCCGGTTGAGCCGAACACGGTCCCGCTTCCACACGTGAATACGGCACCGGCTGAGGCGCAGCCGAAGCAGACCGCGGCAAACATCACAATGCCGCATGTAGATGCCGCTGAGCCCTCCGCCACCGCGCGCCCCGAGTCGCCGACTACAGTGGAGGCGGTGGACGACCAGACACCGCTCGGATCCCGCCAGGAAGATCCGCTCATCCGGAAGGCCTCCGAAGCCGCGCTCGAGTTTACCGAGACCCTGCCGAACTACTTCTGCCAGGAGGTGGTCTCGCGTTTCCAAAGCGAAGCGCAGCCGGCCAACTGGCACCCCCTGGACGTGGTAAGCATGACGGTGGTTTACGAGAACGGCAAAGAAGACTACCGCAATATCGCAATCAACGGGAAGCCGGTGAACAAGCCGATCCAGGAGATGGGCGGCGCCTGGTCCACCGGCGAGTTCGGGACCGTGCTCATCGACCTGTTCTCTCCCGCGACGGCGGCAGAATTTCACGCCCGGAGGGAATCGCGCATTGCGGGCATGGACTCCAAAATGTACGACTTCGATGTCAAGCGCGAGAACTCGCACTGGGCGATTCACATGGGCTCGCAAGTCTACCAGCCGGCTTATAGCGGATCCGTATGGATCGATCCCAAGAATGGCCGGGTGCTGCGCATTGAGATGCAGGCGAGCAATCTTCCCAAGGAGTTTCCGGCCGACCACGTCGAGAGCGCGACGGACTATCAGTACGTGCGTCTGGGAGGCACGCAGCAGTTCCTGTTACCTGTGCATGCGGAAACATTGAGCTGCCAGCGCGGGTCGGCCTACTGCAACCGCAACATGATCGATTTCCGGAACTACCACAAGTACACTGGCCAATCCGACGTCCAATTCGGCGGCGAAGTGAAGCAGTAAGGAATTCAGCAGAAGTTCAGGCCGCGGATCCGCTTTCGAGCGGGATCCAGTCGGCTAAGAAGCCGGATGCGGGCATGCTTGCCCGCCCTACTAGAGCGCCTTTTCGACCGCGGCGGCGATGTCCGCCTCCTGGGTGAAACCCTCGAACCGTTTTAGTTGTTTCCCCGAGCGGTCGAAGACTACCGTTACCGGCAGTTCGTCGATGGAAAACTGCGTTCCGGTGGCGTCCGACTTGAGCGCCACCGGGTATTCCATCGGGTGCTTCTTGAGGAACGGTTGTACTTTTTCGGCCCCTTCATCATCCATCGAGACTCCCAGCACCACGACGCCTTTCGGCCCGAACTCCTTGTTTAGTTTGTTGAAGCCGGGAATTTCCTGAACGCACGGAACGCACCAGGTAGCCCAGAAGTTGACTACCGTGACTTTGCCCTGGAGGGCGGACGTATCCAGCTTCCCGCCGTCGAGCTTCGCCAGCAGTCCCAACCCGATTCCCGATGCCGGAGCCGCCGCGCTTTGCGTCGACGCGGCGGGCACTTTCGTTCCGGAACTCAGGAAAGCGAGGTATTCCTTGGGGTCTGTAGTGCGGCCGGGATAGGTCGCAAGCACGCTTTCGTTCGGATCGATAATGGCGTAAAACGGTGTGGCGATGGTGTTGAACTTGGCGAGTTCGAGCTTCTGATTATCGTCGGAGGCTTGATCGGTGCCGTCGGTATAGAGCTCGACCAGAACGAAGTTCTTCAGCGCCCCCGCGATCTCCGGCCGCGTGAACATGTTGGCTTCCATCCAGTGGCAGTTGGCGCAGGCGTAGCCGGTGAAGTTGACGAACACCAGCTTGCCGTCGCGGCGCGCCTGGTCGAGCGCTTCGCGATACTGATTCTTCATCCAGGCGAGGCCGCTCTGCGGAGCGCCCCCCGCCACCGAGGCCGTTTCGCCCTGAGGTACGTAAGTGTCCACCCAGCCTAGCTTTCCACCGATAAGGCCGGGTACCAGGCTGATGGCGAATACCAGGAATGCCATGGCGGTCAGCAGCCGCCCGATCCCGAGCTTCTCATCGGGCTTGATGCCCTCCAGCCGGACAAATCCAAGCAGGTAAAGCCCGGCAACCGCCGCAAGCACGATCCACGCGGCCAAAAACCAGTTCCGGGTCAGGACGTTCCAGCCGACTACCTGGTCCACGGCGCTCAGGTATTTCAGACTCCAGGCCAGGATGACAAAGCCCAGCACCACTTTGACCCGGGCCAGCCATCCGCCGCTTCGCGGCATACGCTTCAGATAGCCGGGGAAAAGCGCCAGGAGGAAAAACGGCAGCGCCAGGCCCGCCGCGAACGTCAACATCCCGGCGACGGGTCGCGCCATGCCGCCGCCGACCGACGCAGCCAGCAGCGTTCCCACGAAGGGCCCTACGCAGGCAAACGATGCGAGCGAAAAGGTCAGGCCCATCAACAACGTGCCGCCGAAGCCGCCCTTTTCCGAAGATTTGTTCAGCCGCGTGAGGATCGAGGACGGGATGGTGATCTCGAACGCGCCCAGAAGACTGAGACCGAAGGCGATAAACAGTGCTGCGATGAGGCCGTTGACCCAGGGGCTTCCCCCCAGCTTCACGATTCCGAACGGGCCGATAATCGCCGTCGCTAGTAGCCCCAGGCCGGAGAACAGGACGATAATTCCCAGGCAGAAAACGACGGCTTGAGTGATGGAGTCCTTCCGCTCGCCTGAGTCCCGGTTCAGGAAGTAGGACATGGTGATCGGGATCATCGGGAACACGCAGGGCGTGAAGATGGAGGCGAGCCCGAATCCGAACGCTACCGCAAGGAATCCCCACCAGCCCTGGCTCTGCGCCGTCTGCCCCTGCGGTGTGGCGCCGGCCGCGGGTGGATGCCCTTCGGAATACCCGGCGGGAATGGCGACGGCCGCGGTCTTCACCCCAGGATCGATCTTCAGACTGGCGGTGGCCGTCCGGCGGACGGGCGGGATGCAGACCTTGTCGTTACACGTCTGATAGCGGGCCGTCACCGACACATCGGCCAAGCCGGCCGGAGCCTCTTTTTTGAGCTCCAGTTCGACAATAAACGTGACCTGGTCTCGAAACGTCTCCGTATCGGAGTTGAAATTGGGATCAAAGGCGCGCGTGGGAGGCGGCTGGAGCACCCGGAAACGCTCGACCACCGGGTTCGGCGCCAATTGGATGGTGGTGGGGATTGCGGCTGCCGTGGAAAGCGAGTACATATGCCAGCCGGCATCGATGTGCCCCACCATGCGGGCGAGCACCTTGCTTCCCGGAGCCGCGGAAACGGGTTCCAGCGACAGATCCCACTTGACCTGGTCGGCCTTTTGCGCGAAAGCGCAGGAAGCAATCAGCAATGGAACGGCGAACTTCCATGGCTTCATATTCCTCTCTGCCTCCTTACGCTATTAATTTGATTGTAGAAGACGGGCCTGAGGTGCGGGAAATCGTGAATTCCCGCTAATCGCCGGCCTCGCGGGCTTTGCCGCGGAGTTCCTCTTCGATCCGCTGGTTCACCCGGCCTTCGGAAAACTCCTTAGCCACGCGGATCGCGTTCTTGATGGCGTTGGCATTCGAGCGGCCATGGCAGATGATACACACGCCGCGGATGCCCAACAGCGGCATTCCGCCGTACTCGGAGTAATCCACACGCTTTTTGAAATCGCTGAAGGCGGTACGCGAGAGCACGTAGCCGATCTTGCGGGTGATGGTGGCTTCGAGCGATTCGTGCAACAGGTGCTTTACCATCTCGACAAGGCCTTCGCTCACTTTGAGTGCCACGTTGCCGATGAAGCCGTCGCAGACGATCACGTCCACCTTGCCGCTGTAAATGTCCCCGCCCTCCACGTTGCCAATGAAATTGAGGTTCATCGATTGCAGCAGCGGCCATGCGGCACGGGTCAGCTCGTTGCCCTTATGCTCTTCCTCGCCGATGGAAAGGATGCCGACCCGCGGCTTGGGCCGGTGCAGGATGCAGCGCGAATAGATTTCGGACATCACCGCGAACTGGGCAAGCATTTGCGGCGAGCAATCCACGTTCGCGCCAACATCGACGACCAGAACGGGATAGCGTTGGACGGTAGGAAGGATTCCGACCAGCGTGGGCCGGTCGACGCCGGGCACGACGCCCTGCACCATCTTCGCGGTGGCCATTACCGCGCCCGTATTGCCTGCCGACACGAATCCCTGCGCACACCCGTCGCGTACGAGCCGCGACGCCACCCGCATCGAGCTATCGCGCTTCGTCCGGACGGCGCGCGCGGCGCTGTCGTCCATGGTCACGCGCTCGCTGGCGTGAACGATTTCGATCGGAAGCTCGCGCGAGCCCTCATGCTCGTCGAGCTCCCGCGCCAGGACGTCCTGCTGGCCTACCAGAATGACTTTTACGCCGAGACTTCGGGCGGCGCGGACCGCTCCTTCCACCTCGGCCTTCGGGGCGTTGTCCCCGCCCATTGCATCCACGGCAATGGTGAGCATGTGGGCTTGCGCCTACTCCTGTTCCACTTCGACTACTTCACGACCTTTGTATTGGCCACAGTGCGGGCATACCCGGTGGGGCAGCTTCGGCTCATGGCAATTCGGACACTCCGAGAGACCCGATGCCTTCAGGGCATCGTGCGCCCGGCGGTTACTCGTCCGCCGCTGCGAGTGTCTGCGTTTGGGATTCGGCATATCTGTTCCTTATGATTCTCTCTCCCGGGACTCCGGGATTCCACTGCTTCAGAAAATTTCAGTGTTCGAGGTTGCGGAGCGCGCTCCAGCGGTCGTCCGCATTCTCGATCTTACAATCGCAGGCGACTTCATTGCGATTCCGGCCACAAACCGGACAAATCCCCTTGCAAACGTCGCTGCATACCCTTTGCATCGGCAAGGCGAGCAAAACCTGCTCGCGGAGGATGTCCTCCAGCTCCATGCCGCCATTCTCGTAGAAGCCGATCTCGGCTTCGCCCTCGTCGATTCCAACCTCTTCTTCGCGCGCGATGAACGAGGCGGGGCGGTAGAACAGGTCGAACCGGGCCTCCAGCGGGAAGCGGGCACGGCCCAGGCATCGATCGCAGTCGGCGGTCATTTCCACCGTATACTGCCCCCGGACACGAACCTCCCCCTCCGAATGGGCCAACAATTCAGCGGAACCGGCCACGTGCAAGGGCGACCCCTGCACCAGATCCTCACCCGTGAAATCAATCTGCCCCGGGGCGAAAGTCTCGTCGAAACGAATCTTTCGCAACTCCATCTCTTTGACGCTGAGATACATAGGTATTCCTGGAATGTCGGGCAGAAAAGGTTATTATAGCATCGCCGGATCGGCCTACGGCTGTAATTCGCTGACCGTAAGCCGGTTGGCTGATATAATCGTTCTTCCCATTTTCCCCAAAAGGAGATTTCGTTGCGAAAGAAAGTTACCGTTGTGGGCGCCGGCAACGTGGGCGCCAACTGCGCGTTGCGCATTGCGGATAAAGAGCTTGCCGATGTCGTGCTGGTGGACATTGTGGAAGGAGTCCCGCAGGGCAAAGGCCTCGACCTCCTGCAGTCCGGACCCATTCAGGGGTATGACGTGACGGTCACCGGCGCCAACGACTACGAGCCGACCGCCAACTCCGACCTGGCCATCATTACCGCGGGATTCCCGCGCAAGCCGGGTATGAGCCGCGACGATTTGCTGCTGGCCAACTACGACGTGGTGCGAACCGCCACCGAGCAGGTCGCCAAGTATTCGCCCAACTGCATCCTCATCGTGGTGACGAATCCGCTCGATGCGATGGCGCAGGCTGCGTTTTGGGTTTCGAAATTCAGCAAGAACCGGGTAATCGGGATGGCGGGAGTCCTCGATAGCGCCCGATTCCGCACCTTCATCGCCCAGGAACTGAAGGTTTCAGTCGAAAACGTCACCGGGGTAGTGATGGGCGGCCACGGCGACACGATGGTCCCGCTGGTGCGGCTGTCGAACGTTTCCGGAATCCCACTGACCGAGCTGATGGACCAGGGTACGATCGATAAGATTGTCGACCGGACGCGCAACGGCGGCGCCGAAATCGTGAAGTACCTAAAGACCGGGAGCGCGTTCTACGCCCCTTCGGCCGCCGCGGTGGAAATGGCGGAATCGATTCTGAAAGACAAGAAGAAGGTTCTGCCCTGCGCGGCCTATCTCGAAGGCGAGTATGGCATCAACGGGCTGTTCGTAGGCGTTCCGGTAAAACTCGGCGCGCGCGGTATCGAGCAAATCTACCAGGTGAAGCTGAGCGCGGAGGAGCAGGCGATGCTCAAAAAGAGCGCCGACTCCGTCCAGGAACTCGTGGACGTGATGAAGAAGAAGCAGTAGCCGTGGGGCGGGCAATCTTGCCCGCGAGCCGGCCTTCCGGTCGGCTCGACTCCGCTGAAAGCGGGTCCGCAGGCTGAAAGCCTGCCCCACAATTTCACTTCCTCCGGCGCTACGACGAAACCACCGGCCCCTCGCCGCGCGACAGGTCCGTCAGCATCCGCTCCCTCTGCACTTCCGCCGTCTTGACGGCCGATTCCAAAGCAAGCCAGTACAACACGCCGCCGATCGCGGCGGCCAAGGCAAGCACCATTGCAAATGCGGCCTGGCTGTTGAACGCGTATCTCGCCAGATAGGCCAAAAACACGGGAACCAGGGCCAGCGGATACAAAATGAAGACCAGCGCCTGGAAGCGGCTGGATGCGCCACCCTGGGACACGCGCTCCGGGGCCAAAGCTCTCGGGTATCGCACCGAGCTGATATTACCGAAGGCCATCATGTATAGGCAGCAGACTCCCACCACCAGGAGCGCCTCCACCAGCTTGCCGATACCCGCCTCGACCCGCAGGATCACGGTAACGACGATCAGAATCGAGACCTCCAGGTAAATGAAGAACAGTGAAGCCAGGTTTTTCCCGATCAGCGTCTGCCATATCGAGGCGGGAGCCGCGAAATAGAACTGTGCCGCCGAGCGATCGAATCCAAAGCAATTCCAATACGTGACCTGTCCCAGCAGGGTGACCGCGTAAATGCAAACGACCACCAAGAAGTTTTGCGCGAGTGCGCCATGCCGCTCCGCCTGCCGGCCGAGGATGAGAGGCAGCCACACCATGACCCCGAACGAAAAGCCCATCACGAAAATCATCCGGAACCGAGGTGTGCGGGCCAGCGAGCGAAGCTCCTTTTCGACGATGGCGGCCAGCGGATCTCGAAAGAGCAGGGAAGGGGAGCGATAGAACCATTCGCTCCGCCGCTCGCGATCCGGACTTACCGGGCCGGAGTCGGTGGCCTGTGCCGCAAGCGAATCGTATCGAAGACTGTGCTCAAACTGCCGGCGGCCGAACCAGCCGGCCAATGTAGTCCATGCCAGGAGCGCCAGAAGTGAAACACTCATGGACTCTCCCAAGGCAACCTGCGCGGCAAACCGCCAAGGCGCGAATGGAAGGCGGATGACGGAACCCCAGCCCTGTAACGCCTGCGGCCCGGCTCCAAACGCGATCAGAAGGCGCGGCGCCGTCACCACCAGAACGAAGAGAAGGATCAGAACCTCGCGCAGCCGGCGACGCGAAAGAAGCCGGTCCAGGAGGCTGCGAATGCCGGAAGCCAGCAACAGGTTGAAGAGAACGTAAACGAAGAGTGCCGTGATCAGGCGCGGCGCCGCAGCCCAGCCGCCGGCGGCGGGATTGCGCAGAAGGCCGGCAACTCCTCCGGCCAAAACCAACACCATCTCGCCGCCGCTGGTCAGCCGCAGCAAGACCTCGACCAGAAACAACTTCCAGTGCTGGGCGGGATAGAGCAGCAACTTCCGCATATCTAGCGCTGAGCCCATGCTGGCGGAGATAATCGGAGCAACCTGCCAATACAGGCAGGCGAACAGTAGAGTCGAGGCGACGGCGGTACTCAGCGTGGACTCGGGGGCCAACTCGGCAAGTTGGTAAAGCGCGACCGCGATGCCGGACCAGAAGCCGTACCAGATAACTGCGGTGATGAGGCTGAACCATGCGCCGCGGTGACGCCCCCAGCGCATGCTCAGCAGTTGCGCGCGCAGGATCGCCGCGATCATAACCAGTCCAGCCGCTCGAGCTGGCGCTCCGCTCCGAGCACCCGGACGAATGCGTCTTCCAGTGATTCATCGCCCGCGCGCAACTCCGCCATGGTGCCGGTGGTGACGATGACGCCGTTGTTGATGATGGCCACGCGGTCGCAAAGCCGTTCGACCACTTCCAGCACGTGCGAAGTCAGGAAAACGGTTGCGCCGCGGCGCACCTGGTCGATCAGAATGTCTTTCATCAGCCGGGCGCCGACCGCATCCACGCCCTCGAATGGCTCATCCATCAGAAACAGCTCGGGGTGGTGTATGAGGGATGCGGCCATCGCCACGCGCTTGCGCATGCCCTTGGAATACTCGGCGATGATCTTGCGATCGTCACTGAGTTCCATCAACGCGAGCAGACCGGTCGCGCGCTCACGGGCCGTTCGCCGGTCGAGGCCGTACATGCGGCCCACGAATTCCAGGAACTCCGCGCCGGTAAGGCGGTCGAACAGCAGCGATTCGTCAGGTACCAGCCCGCTGCGCTTCTTGATCTCGAGCTCGTCTTCAGGAAGCTTCAGCCCCAGGATTTCGACCGAACCGCTGTCGGCGGGGATCAAACCCGTCAAGATCCGTATGGTGGTGGATTTGCCTGCGCCATTTGGCCCGAGGAAGCCAAAGAACGACCCGCGCGGCACTTCCAGGTCGACGCCATCGACGGCAGCCTTCGAGCCGTAACACTTACGGAGGCCGCGCACCTGGATGGCGGGAGACATTGTTACCAGTGTACGACCGGAGGATCCGGCGGCCGGTTGGTACCCCGGCCTTACGGCCAGGGCTGAACAAAAACGTCAGCGGCGTCCCACGAGGGTGCGGATGTGCAAGCCGCGCTAGCGGCGGTCCCAGTCTAAGCGGAGGCGGTCCTGACCGTTCGTGGCTTCCAGCGAGATCCGGTAGACGTTGCCGCGGGGGTCGCGGGAAAGAAACATGGGGCCGCGGAGACGCGCACGGTCGTCGGTGGCCATGTCCGCTTTCAGGGTGTCGCCTTCCTGACCGATAACCGCTCCGGAGAAGGTCAGTGGACGGCCACTGTCGGTCCGGAACGAGACGAGGATGCGGCCGCCGCGGTCGATGTCCACTGTCGCATCGGAGAGCCGTTGCGCACCGTAGCCGGTCACCATCGAAGATCCGCGTCCGGGGCCGGTGAAGTGGATGGTGTTGTTCCAGGCGAAGCCACCGCCGCCGAATCCGCCCCGGCGGTCGTCGTCAAAGTCACCCCGCCGGCCGGGAAACTCATCGTGGCCGCGATCGGGAAACGCGCCGGTTCCTGTGATCATCCAGGACAACCGGAAATGATAGCGGCCCTCGCCGGCGGCGCTGTCGCGGATTCGCACGATGGCTTGAAAATCGTTGCGGCGCGAGGGTTCCGAGAGCAGGCGGATCTCGCCCCGGCTGTCGCGCACTTCAAAGTTGAATCCCTCGAGGTTGCGGGCGGGCAGCGGCTCGTTGCATTCCGAGCCATCGTCCCGGCCATCGCGACCGGAAATTGTGCGGATATACACCTGATCGCCGCGCACCGAGACTTCAACCTCGCCATCGATTTGTAACCGAATGTCGCATTGACCTTTGCCAAGCGGCACGTCGTTTCGCGTCATTCGACGTACGCGGAACTGGGTGTCAGCCTTGCCCGAGGAAGCCACCCCAAGCGCCAGCACGCAAGCGCCAACGAGAACAAGAGCCGGGTGTCGCATCGCGTTCAGGATAACGCGCGGCGGATACCGAGGGAATACCCCTGGAAGTTAACGTTTCGTGAACGGCAAAAGCCGTACGCTACTAGAACCAGTACTCACGCAAAACGCGCCTGGGATCGTCTAGGCTAAACTGAGTAAAAGATCCTTTATGTTATCGGTTGCGGAACGGCGGGCGGCGCTCCGGGATTTACTGGAGCAGCGAGTCCTGGTGCTGGATGGCGCCATGGGTACGATGCTGCAGCAGGCGCATTTGACGGCGGAGGATTTCGGCGGGGCGGCGCTGGAGGGCTGTAATGAGAACCTCGTGCGGACGCGCCCGGATCTCATTTTGGATGTGCACCGCAGGTACTTTCAGGCGGGCGCTGACATTGTAGAGACGAACTCGTTCGGCGGCACACGGCTGGTGCTCTCGGAATACGGGCTCGAGGACCACGTTCATGAGCTGAACGTCACGGCGGCGCGGCTGGCGCGGCAGGCCGCCGACGAACTTGCGACTGCCGCGAGACCCCGGTTTGTCGCGGGCTGCATGGGGCCGACGACGAAGGCGATCACGGTTACCGGCGGTGTTACGTTTCAGCGACTCCGAGACGATTTCTACGAGCAGGCCAAGGCCCTCGTCGAAGGCGGCGCCGATATCCTGCTGATCGAGACGTGCCAGGATACGCGTAACGTGAAGGCTGCGTTATTGGCCATCGCGCGGCTTCGTGAGGAGTTGGGCTATCCGCTGCCGACGATGGTTTCCGGGACGATCGAGCCGATGGGTTCGATGCTTGCGGGGCAGACGGCCGACGCATTTTGCGCCTCGATCGCCCATGCGGAACTGCTTTCCATCGGTCTCAATTGCGCGACCGGGCCCGAGTTCATGACCGATCACATCCGGACGATCAGCGAGATGTCGCCGGTGCTCGTCTCGTGCCATCCCAACGCGGGGCTACCCAATGAGGAAGGGAAATACCTGGAGACCCCGGATTCACTGGCGGCGCAACTCGAGCGGTTTCTCGATAAGGGGTGGCTCAACCTGGTAGGGGGCTGCTGCGGCACGACGGACGCGCACATCCGCGCCATCGCGCAGATGGCGTACGGCAAGAAGCCGCGGCCCAGAAAGGACCCGGCGCGTCGCGCTTATTATTCCGGCATCGACCTGGTAGAGGCTGACCCGAGCAGCGGAACGTTGATTGTCGGCGAGCGGACTAACGTCGTGGGTTCGCGTCTCTTCAAGAATCTCGTGATGGAAGAGAAGTGGGACGAAGCGACCGAGATTGCGCGATGGCAGGTCAAGAACGGCGCGCATATCGTAGACGTCTGCCTGCAAAGCAGCGATCGGGACGAGTTGCAGGATGCTCCGCCGTTTTACGAAAGCCTGATCCACAAGATCAAGGTTCCAGTGATGATCGATACCACCGATCCCAAAGCGGTGGAACTGGCGCTGACGTACTGCCAGGGTAAGAGCATCATCAACTCCATCAATCTCGAAGACGGCGAGGAGAAGTTCGAGCGTCTCTGCCCGATTGCGCGGCGGTACGGGGCGGCGTTGGTGGTGGGGTGCATCGACGAAGACAAGGTGCAGGCGCAGGCATTCACTCGCGAGCGGAAACTCGAGGTGGCCGAACGCTCCTACCGACTGCTCACGGGGAAATACGGAATCGCGCCGGAGGACATCATCATCGACCCGCTGGTCTTTCCGTGTTCCACAGGGGACGCAAATTATATTGGCGGGAGCGTAGAGACCATCGAAGCGCTGCGGCTGGTGAAGGAAAAGCTACCGTACGTCAAAACCGTGCTGGGAATTTCCAACGTCGCATTCGGTCTGCCGGCAGCGGCACGCGAGGTGGTGAACTCCGTCTTCCTGTATTACTGCACGAAAGCGGGGCTGGACCTCGCGATTGTGAATGCGCAAAAGCTCGAGCGGTTCGCATCGATTCCGGAACACGAACGGCGTCTCGCCGAGAATCTGCTCTTCAACCGGCCGCCGGTCGAGACGGCGGACGAACGGATGCTCAATGCGCCGGAGGACTGGAGGCAACAGACTCCCGAGCAGAGGGTGGCGATCAACCAGTTCAATATTGCCGCCATTACCGAACACTTCCGCAATGCGGGGACTCACACGAAGGCACGCGCCGAGGACCTGCCGCTGGACGCTCGCCTGGCGCACTACATTGTGGAAGGCACGAGGGACGGTCTGGTTCCGGATCTGGACCGCAAGCTGGCGGAAGGGGCCGCGCCTCTCGATATCATCAATGGCCCGCTGATGGCCGGGATGGCGGAGGTAGGACGGCTCTTCAACAACAACGAGCTGATTGTGGCCGAGGTGCTGCAATCGGCGGAGGCGATGAAGGCCGCTGTCAGCCATCTCGAGCAATTCATGGAGAAGGCCGAAACGGCAGTGCGCGGCAAGGTCATCCTGGCGACCGTCAAGGGCGACGTACACGATATCGGCAAGAACCTGGTGGAGATCATTCTCGCGAACAACGGGTATCGCGTGATCAATCTCGGGATCAAAGTGCTACCGGAGGCCCTGATCGCGGCATACCAGGAGCACAAGCCCGATGCGATAGGACTGTCAGGCCTGCTGGTGAAGAGTACACAGCAGATGGTGCTCACGGCGACCGATTTCAAGACGGCCGGCATTAAGGTACCGCTGCTGGTGGGAGGCGCGGCGCTCTCGGAGAAATTCACGCGGACGCGCATCGGGCCGGCTTATGGGGAGGCCGTCTGCTACGCCAAGGACGCGATGGCGGGGCTGTCGCTTCTCAATCGCCTGATGGACCCGAACGAACGCGAGAGGACGTTGGCGGCGAACCGGCTCGTCGAGGCTCCCTTGGAAGCGATGCGCGCAGCGGAACCGGCGCAGCCGCTTAGCACCCGGCGCAGCGTCAAAGTGCGGACAGAGATTCCGATTCCGCCCGCGCCGTACCTCAACCGCAAGGTGCGAGACGTGCCGCAACTGGCCGAAGTGTGGAGCTATATCAACCCGTTCATGCTTTACGGCCGGCATCTCGGATATAAGGGAAATTTCGAAAAGAACCTCGCCGAGCACGAACCGAAGGCCCTCGAACTGTTCCACAACATGGAGGAATTGAAGCGGGAGGCCGCGCGGTTCATGAAGGCGAAAGCGGTCTGGCAGTTTTTTGAGGCCGAACGCGATGGGAATGCGATCCACCTGTTCGCCCCCGGCGGAACCAGCCCGATTCACACGTTTGAATTTGGACGCCAGGCGCGCGACAACGGGCTTTGCCTCAGCGACTATATTCTCCCGGCCGAGGAGGATCGCCGCGATCACCTGGTCTTGTTCCTGGTTACGGCGGGCGCGTCGATCCGGGAGAAGGCCGAGGAATGGAAGCAGGCCGGCGAGTTCTTCAAGTGCCACGCTATCCAGGCTCTGGCGCTCGAGACAGCAGAGGGTTGTGCCGAGTGGCTGCACCGGAGGATCCGAGAGGACTGGGGCTTCCCCGATCCGCCTTCATTGACGATGCACGACCGGTTCACCTCCAAATACCGCGGCAAGCGGTACAGCTTCGGTTATCCCGCGTGCCCCCGGCTGGAGGATCAGCGGGGAATCTTCAAGCTGCTCAATCCGGGGGACATCGGCGTCGAACTGACGGAAGGCATGATGATGGAGCCGGAAGCCAGCGTCAGCGCGCTGGTGTTCCAACATCCAGACTGCGCCTACTTCACGGCGGAGGAAACGGAACCGGCAACTGTGGCATAAAGGCGCGCATTTTGGGGCGGTGAGACGCCGGCGCCACATGGATCGCAAGTGCCACGCCACGCGACCGTTGTTTGGTACTCACCTTTGTTCACGTTTTGACTCGCTGCGGCAGACGTGTGTTAGCATAGTCACAACTTTGGTGCTCCTTTGGGAGCGGGGTCACGAAGCAAGGGAATTGGCGGAATGCCACGGTATCTTTGTTTGGCCGCTTTGGCGGCCACTTCGACTCTGCTCGCGTTCGGGGAACCTCCCACGGAACAACCCCTTTCACCGTCCATCGGCGTCTACCTGGATTTCGATTCGCAGCCAGGCGAGATGCCGGTCGAGATCATGAAAAAGGAAGTGGGCGATCTGCTCAAGTCCTCGGGCGTTACGCTCGATTGGAGACTGGCGAGGGAAAACACGGGACACGAGGCCTTTTCGGGACTGGTGGTATTACGGTTCCGCGGACATTGCAAGGTGGAAAATTGGTCGCAGCCGGGGAGCGACTTCGGAACGCTTGGCGAGATCCGGGCTTTGGGATCCACGAAGGTAGCGCATGGCCGCGTATTGCCGTTCAGCGAAGTGGAATGCGACCAGGTGCAGAAGGCGCTCGCCTATCTTCAACCCGGCACTAATGAGCAGGAGCGGCAGCAAGCGCTGGGGCTAGCGCTGGGAAGAGTCGTGGCGCACGAGCTGTATCACATGCTCGCCAGGACTACCGCGCATGCCACCGAAGGGCTAGCCAAAGCGGCGCAGTCTCTCAAAGATCTGGTTGCTCCCGGTGAGTTGATCTTCCAGCAAGCGGAATTGCAGGCCATTCGCAAGGGCTTTCAGGCGAAAAAATAGGGCCGGCCCGAAGGCCGGCCCTTGCGCCGATCAGATGCTGCAATCCGATTAGAACTCGACCCGAGCGGCCAAGTTGACCTGACGGCCGAAACCGCCGAGCACCGCACCCGTGATCTGCCCGAAAGCAGGCGAGTTGATGTTGGTCACCGGGTTTACCGGATGCGTAGTGTTAGTCAGGTTGTAGGCCTCGCCACGGAGTTGCAGGTTGAATTTCTCCGCCACTCGGAAATTCTTGAAGAGCGACAGATTGTAATTCCAAGAGTCAGGTCCGCGCAGCGAATTGCGGCCCAGGTTGGCGATGTTGCTGCCGGCCGGGGCAAAGAAGGAGCCGCTAAAGAACGACTGGCCGTTTCCGAAGTTGCCGGTGGTGCCAACGGATCCGTTCGCGCCGGCGAGGACGGTGGTGTTCACGCACCCGCAGAGTAGCGGGTCGGCGGTCAGCGTCAGAGGTGTTCCAGTCTGCCACGTCAGAACACCGTTCAACTGCCATCCACCGAGGATCGTGCTGGCGAAGTTGCTGCCGCGACGGCCGAGGGGCAACTCCCAGAGGTGCGCGATGGTGAGCACGTGCTGCCGATCGTAATCCGTCGGCCCGTAGTTGGAGCGCAGGTTGAACGGATTCAAGATCATGTTGTTTGCAGTGGTATAGCCGAGGGCTTTGGCGTAGGTGTAGGCACCCTGGAAGCTGAGTCCCTGGGAGAAGCGCTTGCTGAGGCTGACTTGCAGCGAATTGTAGTTGCTGGTCAGGCCGTTCTCGTATCCTAGAGTGCTGCCGGTACGGCCGAGGCTAGCGAAGGGCAGACCTGCGATTCCGGTACCGGGCAGGCCGGCGTTGAGTTCGGACCATCCAGGCAGGTGCCGTCCCAGCGTTCCGACGTAACCGAGAGAGAGCATCGTGCCGTAATAAAAATCGCGCTGTAGTTGCAAACTGAACGTCTGGATGTACGGCGTCTCGATCCGATGCGGCACAACGGCTGCGGGGAGATTGCCGGCTGGCGAACCATTGGCTGCGGTTCCCGTAGAGGTGAGATTGGTGTTGAGAGCCGTGTTGAATGGCACGCCTGCTGTGGTGTAACCGCCCTGCACACCGCTCACCGAGCCAAGCGTCGGCGACAGGAAGCCGGACAACATATACGGATACTGGAAGTACTGCATTCCGTATCCGCCGCGGATGACGGTCTTATCCGAAGCATGGAAGGCGAGGCCGATACGGGGTGCGATGTTGTCGAGATCATACATGTACCTGTGCATCCCGTTATTGCCGAGACCGAGGAAATCAAAGGCATTCGCCGCCGTATTGAAGACGCCGGCGCCACCCGGATTTCTCGGCTCGAGCGGGCTGAAGACTTCGTAGCGGACGCCGAGGTCGAGAGTGACCTTGCGCAGCACCTGGATCGTGTCGCCGAGCCAGAGACCGGATTCCGTCTGGCGCACCGTCGGCGTGGTCAGGTAACCGGCCGAACCGACCTGAGAGGGAGCGCCCAGCAGGAATGCGGCGAAGGCATTGTAGAACTCGCCATATTGTGACAGGGCTGCGCCGTTATTGAGCAGCGTGGCTCCGGGGCCGAAGTAGGCAGTGCCGCCGGCGCCGAACTGCGTGCCGAGCATGCTATCCAGGAATCCATCGGAGCGGTAACGGCGGATATCGACACCAAACTTCACGTTCTGCGTGCTGGTGTGCAGTCCCCAACTCCAGACCCAATTGAAGGTGTTGTCGACGGGATGTTCGGGAACATAGGCTGGCGTGCCGATGGGCAGCATGCCGGGGATGTTGATGCCGATAAGGTTGCTGGAGCTGCCAACATGCTCGTCATAGCGGTTGTAGCCCATCTTGAAGTCGGTAATCAGGCGGCTGCCAAACGCGTGCGTGACATCGAGGACGGCATTCTGACCGATGAGGCGGGTGTGCGTCCCGGCTCCGATTACATCGCCCAAAGCGGAAGGCAATACGTTGTGGTCGTTCGAAAAGCCATAGCGCAGAAAGGCCGAAGTGCGGTCGCTGAAGTGCTGGTCGATGCGGCCGTCGAACCTCTGGTAATCGTTCTGGAACGGCGCGTTGGCAATGTAGTTATTCACGAATCCGGGCTGGTTCGGCGCCGGGATCAGCGCCGCAATTGCCGCGGACTGCGTGTTGATGAGGTTGGAGGGGATTATATTCCCGTTAAACGCGGTCCGACCGGTGCCCGTGAGACTGCCGCTCAGCGGCGAATACAAGGTCAGGCCCGGAATTGCGCCGAAGTTGCCGGTGAGAGCCGAAGGAACCGGCACGGTAGAGATCGTTGTATTGTCACCGCGCTGATACATTCCCTCATAGGATCCGAAGAAAAACGTCCGGTCGGGAACCAAGGCTCCACCCATGGCGCCGCCGAACTGGTTCATGGTGAACCGCGGTGCATTGTTGTCGACCGTATCGAAGAAGCTTCGCGTGCGCAGGGGATTGCCGCTCCAGAATTCGAAGAGGCTGCCGTGCCACCCGTTGGTGCCGCCGCGCGTGTTATCGGTGATGAACCCGCCAGCAGTGAAACCTTTCTCCATCGTGAGATTGGCGGTAGAAATATTCATCTGCTGGATGGCTTCTTCAGGTACTACGCGGACGGCGCTGCCGCGATACGGCTCCTGGTTAATTACGCCTTCCAGATAGTAGCGGTTCAGGAATGGAGACTGGCCGTTGGTGCTGTAGAAGCGGTTACGCTCCGGATCGATGGCGGCGTCCAGAGCCGGAGTCGGCGGCGTAATTCCCGTTTCGAGTCCAGTCAACTCCTGGTGATTGCGATCGATGACCGGAAGTTCGCGGACCACACGCGTTCCCAGCCCGATGCCGACTTCTCCGTTGTAGTCTTGGGTTACTGGAGATGTCCCTTTGATCTCAACAGTTTCATTGGCATTGCCGGCCTCCAACGTGATATTGACGGTGGACGGCCCGGACGTCGTGAGCTCAATATTCTGTTGAGAAGTGCGTTTGTAACCCGCGGTTTCGACATCCACTCGATAAGTTCCAGGACTCAGGCCAGGCACGGCAAAAGAACCGTCGGAACCTGTTAGTACCTTCTGTGTCGCATTGGTATCGACGTTGGTAACAGTTACTGCAGCATTGGGAACGGGCGCTCCCGATGCCGATGTGATTTTGCCCGAAAGAGTACCGCCCACGGCCTGCCCCCAAACAACGGTGGCAGTCGCGAGCAGCAGAATACACGTCAACTGTAAACAGAGTTTTCGCATTGAGCCTCCCTAAGATCAAACCCCTAAGTCGAGGGTAACAATGGAAAAAAAAGATGGTCAATGCAGGTTTCGTGAGTTGTTAGACAGCACGGAAACCAATGGTGAAACAGCGCGCCAATAGCCAGTACTGTAACCCACCAATGCTGTTTCAGCGGCGTAAATAGCTATCGTCGCCGCGGGCCCAGTCGTCGCGCGCAGGGGAGAAGACGTCCACGACCACGGTGTCTTCCAGCGCTTCGACCAGGTGCGGCACGTTAGGCGGAATGGCCAGCGCCTCTCCGGCGCGGACGATCTGCTCCTTGCCCTCGATGACGAACTTGAGCGCACCGCGTTCGACCATGGTGACCTGCTCGTGCACATGACTGTGTTCGGGGACGACGGCATATTTCATCAGATTCAGGCGTGCAATGGTCAAATTCTGGAGGTGAATTGCCCGGCGGCTGAGGCGCGGGTTGAGGTGCTCTTCCTCGATGGTGTTCCAGGCGTATAAGGGCATCAGGGCTATTCTAGACCCGGGCGGGTGCGTCCACGGGGAACCGCGCTATCACTGGCGCGGCAAACGGCGTCTACTGGCGCTTGGTCCCGACTGTCAGCGCACCAATCATGGCGCGGTTCTAACTGAGAACGAATTCCGGCGGGCCGGCTGCGTACTACGTCAGCGGCACCGGCCGGGGGCTCCGGCAAAGGCGTTGGCGGTTCCAGGGCCGCCGGCTGTGGAATAATGAGAGCTTATGAAGGGTGTGGTTCTGGCGGGCGGCACGGGGAGCCGTCTGTTTCCTCTAACAAAGATCACGAACAAGCATTTGCTGCCGATCTACGATCGGCCGATGATCTACTACCCGATCCAGACGCTGGTGGATGCCGGCATACGCGACATTCTCATCGTGACCGGCGGCCGCAATTCGGGTGATTTTCTGAGACTGCTCGCCAACGGAAAGCACTTCGGGTTGAATCACATCAACTACACCTACCAGGAGGGCGAAGGCGGCATCGCCGATGCGCTGGGCCTGGCGGAGCACTTCGCCGACGGTCAGAAGGTATGCGTGATCCTCGGCGACAATATCATCGAAGGGAACATCCGGGCCGCCGCCGAACGTTTTCGGAATCAGCCTTGCGGCGCGCACATCCTGTTGAAGGAAGTGGCGGACGCGGAACGCTTCGGTGTGGCCGAGGTGGCGGACGGCCGCATCATTGGCATCGAGGAGAAGCCGCAGGCTCCCAAGAGCAATTACGCGGTCACCGGTTTCTACATGTACGACTCCAGCGTTTTTGAAAAGATCAAGACGCTGGTTCCCTCCAGCCGGGGCGAGTTGGAAATCACCGACGTGAACAACGCCTACATCCGCGAGGGGACGATGAGTTTCTCTTTCCTGGAAGGTTGGTGGACAGATGCGGGCACCTTCGATTCGCTGCTGCGAGCCGCTAATCTGGTGGCGAAATCCGCGGGGAAGAAGCGCGCCGCCACCCGAGCCTCGGCGCGTGCCGTTGCGGAAGGAGCCATACGGATCTAATGGCGCAGGAAATGGCGGCGAAAACGGCGGCAGGGCGGAGAATCGGGGCCGGGGAACTGGAACTGGTTGTTCCTCATTGCGACAAAGGACTAGGCACTCTAATTAACGCGGTGGATTCGTCGGGGTTGATCGCCGGCGTCCGGGCCGCGCCCCTCACCATCTATCCCGACGACCGGGGATACTTTCTGGAACTGCAGCGGTTTGGGCGGGGGTTGGCGTCAGAATTCCCGGCCGAGAGTCTGCAGATCTCAGCCGCGCTGAATTATCCCGGGGCTATTAAGGCGTTTCATTACCATGTGCACCAGACGGACTGCTGGAACCCAGTGCAGGGACTTTTGCAAGTAGCGTTGGTGGACCTGCGTTTGGCCTCGCCTACGTTCGGCGCGCGTAACACGCTATACGTGGGGCCGCTACGTCCGTGGCAGTTGCTGATTCCCCCAGGGGTCGCGCACGGTTACAAGGTAATCGGCAGCGAACCGGCGTTGCTGGTGTATATGACGGACCGCTTCTATAACCCGCAGGATGAGGGGCGCATTCCTTACGACGATCTATCCATCAACTACGATTGGGAGACACAGCGAAAGTAGTCTGACCCTTTGTCGATGAAACTTCTTGTCACTGGGGGGGCCGGGTTCATCGGCTCCGCTTTCATCCGGATGATTGTGGCGGATACCGGATGGCACGTCATCAATCTCGACAAACTCACCTACGCCGGCAATCTCGAGAACCTCGCGGCCATCGAGGGAAATGAACACTACCGGTTTGTGCAGGGAGATATTTGCGATGGGCGGCTGGTGGAGTCTGTGATCGCAGACGACAGGCCGGACGCGATCGTGAACTTTGCGGCGGAGTCACACGTCGATCGGAGCATTCTTTCGCCGGAAGCGGCAATCCAGACCAATTTCCGCGGTGCGTTCACGCTGTTCGAGGCGGCGCGGCAGGCAGGCATCGAACGGGTCCTGCACGTCTCGACCGATGAGGTTTATGGCAGCCTGGAGGCGCCTCACGAAGCCACTGAATCGTTTCTGTTGAATCCGAGCAGTCCATATTCGGCGTCGAAGGCCGGTGCCGACTTATTGGCACGATCTTACTTCACGACTTATAAATTGCCGGTGGTGATCACGAGGGCTTCGAACAATTACGGGCCCTATCAATTTCCGGAAAAGCTGATTCCCTTGATGATCGCGAACGCGATGGAAGACCGCCCGCTGCCTGTTTATGGCGATGGCATGCAGGTGCGCGACTGGCTCTACGTGGACGACCATTGCCGGGGCATCGTGGAGGTTCTGCGACACGGTCGCGACGGCGAGATCTACAATATCGGCGGCAACCGCTCCCTTCCCAATCTGGAAGTAGTGCGAAAAGTTTTGGCTTTGACCGGGCGCTCCGAGAGTCTCATTCAGTACGTGAAGGATCGGCCGGGACACGACCGGCGATACGCGCTTTCGAGCGAGAAACTGATGCGCGAGACCGGCTGGCAGCCACTGATGGACTTCGAGACAGGCCTGGCGCGCACCATCGAGTGGTACCGCGATCATTCCGATTGGGTGGAACGGGTGCGCAGCGGCGAGTACCGTGCGTATTACGAACGCAACTACGCCGAACGGTAAAGTCGAATGCGTGTGGCGATCGAGGCCGCGTCGCTGAGCATCTCAAGCGGGGGCCTGCCGCGGTACACCGGCGAACTGAGCCTGGCTCTGGCCCGCTGTCACCCGGAGGATGCATTCTTCCTGGTTTCCGATCAGCCATTCGCGATGCCGCCCGGTTGCCCGCCGAACCTCACGCGCGGCGGCGGCCCTCGCAGCGCGCCCGAACGGAAATGGTGGCTGTGGGGTTTGGGGTCTGAGGCGCACCGCCTGCGCGCCGATTTGATTCACGGACCGGATTTCGCCGTTCCGTATTTCCCGCGGAAGGCAAGCGTGATGACGCTGCACGATCTTTCGCCCTGGATGGATTCGCACTGGCACCACGCCGCCGGCAGAGTGAAACGGCGCGCGCCGGTGTTATTGAAACTGGAAATCCCCACTATGGTAATTACCCATAGCGAGACCGTACGCAAGGAAGCGATCGAGCGGTTCCGCATCGCGCCAGCGCGCATCGTGGCGATTCCTCCCGCCGCGCCAAGCTGGTTACGGCCGGTGAAAACAAAGCCGGCGCGGGCGTATTTTCTCTTCGTGGGGACGATGGAGCCCCGGAAGAATGTACCGGCGATCGTGGAAGCGTGGCGCGAGGTGCGGCGCGAGCACGATGTGGACCTGGTATTGGCGGGGCGGCGGCGCGCGGATGCGCCCGCCATGGAGCCGGAGCCCGGTATGAAGATACTCGGGGAGGTTGCCGATGACCAACTCGCCGAACTCTACTCCGGCGCATTAGCGTTTCTGTATCCGTCCTTCTACGAGGGTTTCGGACTGCCCGTGCTGGAAGCGATGCAATGCGGCGCGCCGGTAATCGCGTCGAGGGCCGTCGCGGAGGCGGGCGGGGACGCCGCCGTGTACGTACAAGGGGCGGGGGAACTGGCACAGGCGATGAAAGATGCGATCCGGCGGCCCGAATTCGTCGCGGAACTCGGCGCGCGATCGTTGGCGCGCGCGGCAGGTTTTTCCTGGGAACGGACCGCCCGTTTGACGTATGCGGTTTACGAGGAGGCGTTGCAGCGGTTTGGGCAGTGAAGCGAAGCCGCGGGCGCTGTTCGTAGCTCCGGAAGCGCCATATCCTGTGGCCGGAGGCGGAGCGTTGCGCAGTGCCTCGCTGCTGCATTATCTCGCGCAGCGATATGAAGTCGACCTCGTAGTGTTTCGGCAGCCCGGATCGCCTGCCCCCGAAGACGGCCTTCCGCCTGGGCTGGTACACCGCGTCAGGACTATCGATTTGCCGCTTCATGCGCGCGGCAAGGCCGCACGCGGATTGCGCAACGCGCTGCGGCTGGCGCGCGGCGTCCCTCCGCTCGTCGACCGATTCTCGGGGTTTTCCAGGCAGGTGGGCGACGCTGTCGAGGGCGAACGGTACGCGCTCGGCGTTATCGAACATTTCTGGTGCGCGCCGTATTGGGAACAGATCTCGCGAGTCTGCGCGCGTACGGTGCTCGACCTGCACAACATCGAATCGACGCTGCACGCGCGGTGCGCGGAGTGCGAGCGAGGCGCCACGGGGTTTGCCCACCGCAGATTTTCCGAAGCCGCTCTCGAACTCGAGCGTGCCTGGCTGCCGCGCTTTTCGGACATCCTCACCGCTTCGGAAGGGGATGGGAAACTCGCGAAAGCAAGCGCGCCTGGCGCGCGGGTTACCGTGTACCCGAATTCCATCCCACTCCCTCCGATGCGCGAGACCGGCGCGGACGAAGCGATTGTCTTTTCGGGAAATCTCGAGTACCACCCGAACATTTCGGCGGTTCGTTTCTTCCGCCAGCAGGTGTGGCCGGGGTTGCGGGATCGGTGGCCGGCGCTCGTCTGGCGGCTGGTAGGTAAAAATCCGGAAGCGGTCAGAGGGTGCTGCTCCGGCGACGCAAGAATTGAGGTCCGCGGTCCCGTGGCGGATGCGATTGCGGAACTGGCGCGCGCACGGGTCGCCATCGCGCCCATCCTGGCCGGCAGCGGCACGCGTTTGAAGATTTTGGAGGCGTGGGGCGCAGGGTTGCCCGTGGTCTCCACGCGGCTGGGCGCCGAAGGGCTACCCGTCGAAGACGGGCGAGAGTTGCTGCTGGCGGACGGCGGCGTCGCCTTCTCGGACGCAGTGTCGCGCCTGTTGGATTCTCCGCCGCTCCGGCAAAAATTGGGGGCCGCGGGAAGGCGGCTGTTGGAAAAAGAGTTTACTTGGGATAACGCATGGAAGAATTTGCCCTTTTAGCGGCGAGGCATTGCATCGCTTCGCTATACTGGTAAAAATCAATGCGCTTCGCCGTTGATGCTCACGCCATCGGCCGCCATTTAACGGGCAATGAAGTCTACATTCGAAACCTTCTGAGCGCCCTGGCGGCACACGATCGCGAATCGGAATTCGTTGCCTATGTATCGGCCGATGATGCCGCGCAACTACTGCCCTCGCGCATTCGAACGCGCCGCGTGCCGGTGAATCCGTTCCTTCGGCTGGGGTTCGAGCTGGCATCGAAAGTCCGGCAGGACCGGCCGGATTTGCTGCACGTGCAGTACACGGCGCCTTTGGCATGCCCGGTTCCCGTGGTTGTGAGCGTTCACGATGTCAGCTTTCTGGAGCATCCGGAATACTTCTCGCCGCAACGGGCGTTGCAACTCCGCTGGACGGTGCGGCGGACCGTGGGGCGCGCGGCTAAGGTTCTGACCGTCAGCGAATTTTCGCGAGCGTCCATCCTGAAAGCGTACGATTGCCTTCCGCCGGAGAACGTAGTGGCGGTGCCGAACGCTGCCGCCCCACAATTCAGACCGATTTCGCGCGAGTCGGCGGCGGCCGTCATCCGCGATCGTTTCTCGCTGCCCGGACCATTCCTGCTCTCGGTCGGCGATCTGCAGCCGCGCAAAAACCAGATCGGCCTGATCCGCGCCTTTGCGCAACTGGTGCACGCGCACCCGCAACTGAAACATAGCCTCGTATTGGCCGGGCAGGAGACCTGGTATGCGCCGCGGGTGCATGAGGCCGCCCGGCAATCCGGCGTGCGCGATCGCATTCGTTTCTGCGGCTTCGTTTCCGACGCGGATCTGCTGCACCTGTATAACGCCTGTGAACTGTTCGTTTTTCCGTCCTTCTATGAGGGATTTGGCTTGCCTCCTCTGGAAGCCATGGCGTGCGGGCGAGCCGTGGTCTGCTCGAACACCTCGGCATTGCCGGAAGTCGTGGACGGAGCGGCCATTCTGTTCGATCCGCAATCCGTGGATGAAATGGCGCGGGCAATGGCCGACGTATTACTGGATCCGCAATTGCGAACACGCATGGAACGGCTAGGATTGCAGCGCGCCGGGCACTTCAGTTGGCAGAAGTCGGCGCAAAAGACACTGGATGTTTTTCAGGAAGTGGCCCAGCGCTCCAGGCCCGCCGCAGGCCCTGTGGGCTCCGTGACCGCCGTTCACCGATGATCCGTACCCGGCCCCTTTGGTTGATCCTGCTGGCCATCGCGGTTTTGCCGGGTGCGGCCCGCGCTCAAACCGGGTTTCCTTTTCAAAGCGAGTCGCTCCATTATTCCGTGAATTGGCCGAGCGGTCTGAGCTTAGGAGACGTGATGCTATCGGCGCACCATTTGGCAGATGGATGGGACCTGGAGATGACGATCGATGCCGGCATCCCAGGCTTTTCCATTGCCGACCGGTTCCATTCCAGGACCACGATGAACGAATGCTCTGTCGAATTGGAACGATCGACGAGTCACGGCAGCAGGAAGGCGCAGGACAAGACAACCTTCGAGTATTCGAAGGGCACGGCCCATCGGACGACGCCAAATGGAGGGAGCAGCGATCTTCCGATTTCCTCCTGCGCGCAGGACGCGCTTGCATTCGTGTACTTCACGCGGCGGGAACTGGGGCAGGG
>CAYMHP010000028.1:6525-31246 GCA_964390225.1 uncultured Solibacteraceae bacterium | reverse complement strand
CGTCGAAGTGGTGGTCGTCTCCGCGGTTTGTATCGTGTTTTGCGCCGCGCTGCCGTATGCCGACCTGCGGCTGCTGGAGCGCACGGTGGTGGTCGGCGGCGCGCTGGCGTGCGCCTTTGCCATCAACAAGCAGCGGCAGAAGACCACTTTCGACGAGATCAAGGGAAAACTGCAAGAGGCCGAAAAAGTGGTCGAAAAATCGCGCGAGATGGAACGCCAGCGGATTGCCTCCGACTTTCACGACGGACCGCTGCAAAGCTTCATCAGTCTTCAGATGCGGCTGGAGATTTTGCGCAAGCTCCTGGAGAGGGATTTCAACGCGGGCATGCAGGATCTGAAGGAGCTGCAAGGGCTCGCGCAATCGCAAATCCGCGACTTGCGGGCCTTCCTGCACAGCATGCGTCCCGTGGACGTGGATGGGGCGAACCTGGTCTCATCGGCTCGCCGTACGGCCGAAAATTTTCAGAAGGAGAGCGGCATTCCGGTGACGTTCCTGGGGGCCAATACAGCAGTAGGCTTGCCCTCGGAGATGAGCGGCGAAGTGCTCCAGATGCTGAACGAAGCGCTGCGCAACGTGCAAAAGCACGCCGGCGCGACGCGCGTGGCGGTCTCCATCGAAAAAACCGAGCGCGGCCTCGAGATCTCCGTGGACGACAACGGCCATGGGTTCAATTTCGCGGGGACGTATTCGCTCGAGGAACTGGAGCTCTTACGCATGGGTCCGGCGAGTTTGAAGCGGCGCGCGCGCTCGCTGAACGCCGATCTGCTGCTGGAGTCGCGGCCGGGGCGCGGGGCCGGGTTGAAGTTCCGCGTGCCGCTGCAGTAGAACCTCCGTCATTTCAGCCCCGGCGGTAGACGCCCAAGATCCGTTGATGCAACGACCCCCGCCCTGACAGGCGGGGCTGAAAGGCGTTTCAGTGGCGTGGTATGTGACGGGCTGAAAGAGCCTTATTGGTTGCTGAAGATGTAGACCGCGCCGGAACCGGGCGCGGAATTGTCGTTCTGGTTTCCGTTAACGCCTTTGGCTGCGCTGGCCTCCCCGCGCGCGCCCACGGCGAGCACCTTGCCATCTTTGCTCAGGGCCATGGCGCTTCCAAACTCGTCATAGGCATCCGCGTTCGAGGATTTGATGTATGCCTTCTGGGTCCAGGTCGTGCCGCTGCGTGTGAAGAGGTAGAGTGCGCCGGAATCCTCAGCGGAGAGATCGTCCTGCTTCCCGTTGATGCCCTTCGAGCCGCCGTTTTCCAGTTGCGCTCCGACCGCAAGTGTGTTGCCGTCGCCGCTGAGATTCAGGCGGGAGCCGAACCAGTCCTCCTTGTTCGGATGCGAAGACTTGATGAAGGCCTGTTGCGTCCAGGTGCCTCCGTTGCGAGCGAAAACGTAGACCGCGCCGGTGGAACTGTCCAGCTTCAAATCGTTATCGCATCCCGGAGGATTGATGCCCGCCGCAAAGCAGTCTTCGTCGGCCGCGCCGCCGGCGATCGTGTTTCCGTCCTGGCTGATGGCGATGGCGTATCCGAGAGAATCTCCCGCCTCGGCATTGGAGGCTTTCAGATAAGCTGTCTGCGCCCAGTCCGCCCCGGTGCGCGTGAAGACGTAAATGGCGCCCGAGCCGCGCCTGCCCTTGTCCTGCACGCCGTTGATCTCGCGCGCGGAACTATCTTCATCGTAGGCGCTGGCCGCGAGCGTGTTGCCGTCGGCGCTCAGGCCCACCGAGTAGCCGAACAGGTCATTGACGTCCGTGTTCGAGGCTTTGATGTACGCTTGCTGCGCCCAACGTCCGCCGTTGCGAACGAAAACGTAAACCGCGCCGGACGAGGTTTGCGAGTTATCGTTCTGATCGCCGTTGATCCCTTTTGCGCCGCTGTCTTCGGAGATCGCGCCCACGGCCAGCGTATTTCCGTCGGCGCTCAAGCCGATTGAGAAGCCGAACTGGTCTCCTTTCGAAGGCTCCTTTCCATGCGCAGGTTCGCCAGTGTTGGAGGCTTTGATGTACGCTTGCTGGCTCCACGCGCCGCCGCTGCGGGTGAAAACGTAAACGGCGCCGGCTTGGGGAATGGAGCGGTCATTCTGGTCGCCGTCTATTCCCTTCGCGGCGCTGGCCTCAAAGTAAGCCGAAACGGCGAGCGTGTTGCCGTCCTGGCTCAACGAGACGACCTGGCCGAAGCGGTTGCTCTGTCCCGGGTTCGAGGCCTTGAGGTAGGCCTGCTGTGTCCATGCGCCGTTCTTATTGGTGAAGATATAGACCGCTCCAGCGCTGTAGACCGAGTTATCACTCTGATCGCCGTTGACTCCTTTTGCGCCGCTGCTCTCGTATGGCGCGCCCACGGCGAGAGTGTTGCCATCGCCGCTCAGGGCGACGCCGTGGCCCTCGAGCGTGCCGCCGTTTCCGAAGTGGTCATTGGCTTCGGTATTGGAGGCCTTGATGTAGGCAACCGGTTTGACTGAGCCGGACACCGCGGAGCGTGCTGAAACACGGGCGGGCGCGGAGCCCGTTTGCGCGTTGAGCGCCAGGCAGGCCGCCAGGCAGAAGAAAGGAGTTGTCGTTTTCATGGCGCCTCCGAACGGCCGCGCTGCGCCTACTGCTGCGGCGCCGGGTTGGCGAGGCCCTCGGCGGGGCGCTTGCGCTCTTCCGTGCCGTAGTTCTTTGTCCGGAAGATTTCCTTGCCGCTATCGGTCAAAACGATGTTGGCGCGATCCGTCAGGTTCAGGTAGGGCGCGCCGCTCTTTACCTTGCGTCCGGTGATGGTGATCTTGTCGCCGGGCTTCAGGGTGTCCCTGGTCCACCCGAAGTCTTTGATCATGGCGGTCCGTCCACCCATCTCGGCCTGCCACCGCACTACTTTGCCGCTGTCGTCGGGAACGTCGACCACGACGATCGAATGCGGCGTAATCAATTGCACTTCGACGACGGTTCCGGTAAGAACGGTCAGGCTGTCTTCATAACGGCCCGCATCGCCGTGATGCGCGAAAACCGGAACCGCCGCCAGCGCGATCGCGGCGGCAACCAGAACCCGAAGAACGCTGCGTTTCATGAGATGGCACCTTCCCTCGGGGGCAATGTTGTCATGGTCAGGCGCGATGTGTCAACCGCGTCAGGTTTGGGAGTGGAGGAGGCATCCGGGGCAGGACCAGACCCTGCCCCACTAACCCTCCTGCTTGCGCCGCATTGGTCCAGTTGCTATCGAGTGGAGCATGGAGTTTCGCGAATCTACCTTCGCGGGAAAGCGAGTGACCCGGTTGGGACTGGCGGCGACCTACCGGCCTGGAAGAAAGACAGTCTACGACGCGCTGGATGCCGGAGTGAATCTCTTCTTCTGCTTCGGTTGGGACAACCAGATGACGTCGGTACTTCGTGAACTCCCGCCGCGCAGAAGAGAGGAGTGCGTGATCGTAACCGGGGCCTATCACTTGATCTGGACGAGCCTTAATCTACGCCGCAGCCTGGAGAAGCGCCTTCGCCAATTGAATACGGACTACATCGATGCATTCCTTCTGCTGGGCGTGCCTCGGCGGCGTTACTTCACCGCGCGAATGCGCGAGGAATTAGCGGAAATCCGCACGGACTCGCGGGTTCGCGGTGTCGGCGTTTCCACCCACGACCGGGGTTTAGCGGCGGAACTGGCCACCGGTGGAGAGATCGACGCCCTGATGATCCGCTACAACGCGGCGCATCCGGGCGCGGAACGGGATGTCTTCCCGAATCTGGGCGGTCATCCAGTGAGCGTCCTGAGTTACACGGCGACATGCTGGACCCACCTGTTGCGGCGGACACGAAACTGGCCCCAGGCCGCGCCCGTGCCCACGCCGGCCCAATGCTACCGCTTCGCGGTTTCCCACCCCGCGGTAAACGTGTGCCTCACGGCGCCCAGCAACTTACAGCAGTTCAGAGATAACCTTACCGCCCTCGACGCCGGCCCTCTCGCGGAAGACGAAATGAGCTTGCTACGAAGCTTCGGAAGCGAGGTTCACAACCATCATTCATGGTTCATGTGACGTGTTTCGCGCGCGTCGGCTGTTCCCGCAGGCGCAAATTTTATGCCGGGGCCTACGGAAAGTCAAGATTCTGGTCACGATTTGCGAATTTCTGCAAGCCATGCCCGGAAGCCCTCCATTAGCCTAAAATGAACAGGCTGGGTGAATCGACATGCACCACGTTTCTAAGATCAATCAAGCCGGCGCCCAAACGCCGCCCCTGTATCGGGACCGCAGCACCGGTTTCCGCCGTGCGACCTATGTGGACCACTCGATGGGCTCGGTGCACATGGGCGTCGGCGTGTGCTACCTCGAGCCGAACGGCGTCATCGACCGGCACCTGCATGCGTTTGAAGAAAGTTTCTACATCTTGGATGGCGGCGTCTTGGCACAGATCGGAGACGAAAGCCATTCCTTGTCAGCCGGCAATTATGGTTTGATCAGCACGGGCGTGCCGCATGCATTCCGGAACACCAGCGATAAGACGGTGAGCTGGCTCGAAATGCAGGCGCCGCAACCGCGGCCCGTGGAATATGGCAGGGACACATTTTTTGTTGGCGGAGAGGTCCCGGCGGCCGCTTCGTCCGCAAATGCCAGCAACCTGCTGGGACACTTCGACGAATCGCAATTGCCGCGGCCGGGCGGGGCTTCCCAGATGGAAGGTTTTAACCCCACGACCGGGGTGGCCATCAAGATGTTTGTGGATCGGTCGTTCGGCGCAGTCCACCAGTCTCTGTTCCTGATTCAGTACATGCCCGAAGCGAAGATCGACCTTCACGATCACACGTTCGAGGAATCGTATTTGATCGTCGGTGGTCGCGTGCGCGCGACCGCAGATGGCAAGACATACGACTTGGGCCCCGGCGACGTGATCTGGACCAGCGTCGGGTGCATTCACAGCTTTGCCAACATAGGGCCGGAACCGGTACGCTGGATCGAAACGCAAGCGCCGCTGCCGCCGGCCAAAGAAGTTTTCCGATTCGAGCGCGATTGGGCGGCGAAATTCGACGCCGTCGCCGCTCGAGGCGTCTAGGGGAGGATAACCAGTTGACCAACGAAAAGACCCAAACTGCCACTGCTGAGCCAAGTGCCGCCACTCGGACGCGGCCCTTCACCGGGCAGGAGTACATGGAGAGCCTGCGCGACGGGCGCGAGATCTGGATCTATGGAGAACGGGTGAAGGACGTCACGACGCACCCGGCGTTCCGGAACACGGTACGAATGCTGGCCCGCTTGTACGACGCCCTGCACGACGAGAAGAAGAAAAGCGTGCTGTGCTGCGAGACCGACACGGGCAGCGGCGGGTTCACCCACAAGTTTTACAAGGCCACGCGCACTCCCGAAGAACTGCTGGGCGCGCGCGATGCCGTCGCCGAGTGGGCGCGCGTGACCTACGGTTGGATGGGGCGCAGCCCCGATTACAAAGCTTCGTTCCTGGCGACTTTGGGCGCTAATCCCGATTTCTACAAGCCGTTCGACCAAAACGCGCGCTTCTGGTACAAGAAGGTGCAGGAAGAAGT
Source organism: uncultured Solibacteraceae bacterium (assembly GCA_964390225.1). GTDB lineage: Bacteria > Acidobacteriota > Terriglobia > Bryobacterales > Bryobacteraceae > PSRJ01. The sequence goes on along the minus strand of CAYMHP010000028.1, from coordinate 25,751 downwards.
CACCTTCGTCAACCACGCCATCGTCAACCCGCCGGTGGACCGCAACAAGGAATTGGCCGAGGTGCGCGACGTGTATATGCACGTCGAAAAGGAGACCGATGGCGGCCTGATCGTGAGCGGCGCGAAAGTGGTCGCCACCACCTCCACCCTGACGCACTACAACTTCATCGCCAACAACGGCGCGCTGCCCATCAAGACCAAGGATTTCGCATTCGTCTGCATCGTGCCCACGGACGCTCCCGGCATGAAGCTCTTCTGCCGCCCGTCGTACGAGTTTATGGCGACGCAAGCCGGCAGTCCGTTCGATTATCCGCTCTCCAGCCGGCTCGACGAGAACGATTCGATCATCGTCTTCGACAAGGTCTTCATCCCGTGGGAGAACGTGTTCGCCTATGGCGATATCGATAAGGTCAATAACTTCTTCCCGCGCTCCGGGTTCCTGCCGCGGTTCATGTTCCATGGTTGCGTGCGGCTGGCCGTCAAGCTCGATTTCATTGCCGGACTGTTGCTGAAGGGCGTGGAAGCCACCGGCGCCAAGGACTTCCGCGGCGTACAGGCCAATGTGGGAGAAGTCCTGGCCTGGCGCAATATGTTTTGGGCTTTGACGGACGCCATGGCGCGCAATACGACTCCGTGGACGCCCGGTTACGTGCTGCCCAACCTGGACGCCGGTCTGGCGTACCGCGTGGCCTCCAATTTCATTTATCCGCGGCTGAAAGAAATCATCGAGAACGTACTGGCCAGCGCGCTGATTTATCTTCCGTCTTCGGCGAAGGATTTTCAGGTTCCGGAGATCCGCCAGTACCTGGAGACCTTCGTGCGCGGCTCCAACGGCTATTCCGCGCTCGATCGCGTCAAGCTGATGAAGCTGATGTGGGATGCCATCGGGACCGAGTTCGGCGGCCGCCACGAACTCTACGAACGCAACTACTTCGGCAACAACGAGAGTGTCCGGTTCGAGACCCTGATGGTGGCCGAGATGAGCGGCCAAGCCGCCAAATACAAGGGCTTCGCCGAACAGTGTATGGCCGAATACGATCTGGATGGCTGGACGGTGCCCGATCTCATCAATCCTGAGATGATCCAGAAGGCGATGAAGAAAAGCGAGCCGTAGGGAGGCGCCCATTCAGACCGCGCAGCAGTTCGATACGCGCCACTTCCGCAACTCGCTCGGCCGCTTCGCCAGCGGCGTCACGATCATTACAGCCTTGCACGAGGGCCAGCCGCACGGCATGACCGCGAATGCCTTTGTCTCGGTGTCGCTCGAGCCGCCGCTGGTGCTGGTTTCCATCGATAACCGCTCGTACATGCACAAAATCCTCCCGGGAATTGGCCGCTACGGCGTGAGCGTGCTTGCGGAAGATCAGGAGAAGCTCAGCAACCATTTCGCCGGACGGACCATCGAGGGTCTTCACCTGCGCTTCACCACGCGCGAAGGCGTTCCGCTGCTCGAAGACGCGGTGGCGTACTTCGTAGTGCGCGTGGTGGATGCGCACCCCGCCGGCGATCACACGCTCTATATCGGCCACGTGGAGCACTTCGAATCGCGGGAAGGGCGGCCGCTGTTGTTTTACGGGGGCAAATACCAGCAGATTCGCCCGGAACAGGCCAAGCCCACGCCCTGGCCGCAGGACGAGTTTTCGCTGTTTTCGATCGGCAGCTTCGACCCGCCAATTACGTAGACGCCGACGGTGGCGTAAGGCTCTGCCTTGCGCCTCTCGCCTGGGCAAGGCGGAGCCTTATCCCACCGGCTGAAGCCAATCGCGCCCCTGCCCCTCTTTTCTACATCCCAGGAGGCGTATAATGAGCCTACGCTCCGCGCAGAGGGGATTGCCATGCCGCCAGAAGTGCCGATTTTTTCCGTTCGCGAAACCCACGGACGTGTCCTCAGGCCCGGAAACCGGTTGATCGCTCATAGCTCGGATATCGGCTGGCGCTCCATGTACGCGTCCATCATCGAAGAAGCGCCGTTCCGCGCCACCGAGGCGCCGGTGCATCACCCGTCGTTCATTTATCACCTGACCAGGCCCACTGAAGTGGCTCGGAAGATCGAGGGTGCAGCGCAGGAAAAGACACTCATCGGACCGCGCCGTCTCTGTCTCACACCCGGCGAGGCAACCACGCAATGGCAGCATAACGGCCGCCCCGAGATCCTGCAGGTGTATCTGCGCCAATCGGTCTATGCAGCGGCGGTCGGCGAGATGTACGGATGCGACGGAGCAACGGCCGAGCTGATTCCACGCTTCGCCATCTCCGATCCGCTCCTCGAGCAGCTCGCCATTGCCATCACCACGGCGCTGCGGGATGGGACCGCCGAGGACGCGCTCTATATCGACACCCTCGCGCAAATGATCGCCGTCCACCTGGCAAAGTCGCATTCCTCGCGCTCGCGCCCGGTCCGGCTGGCCACGCCACAAAAAATGGCCGGCTGGCGCATGCGGCGGTTGATCGACTATATCGAGGAGAACCTTGACGGTAATCTGAGCCTCGTAGCAATGGCGGCGGAAGTCGAGGTGAGTCCGCTCTACCTGGCGCGGGCCTTCAAGACCGCGATCGGGCAGTCGCCGCACCAATACGTGCTGGGACGCCGACTCGAGCGCGCCAAGGAACTGTTGCGCAATACCGACAGCCCGATTGTGGATATCGCGCTCGCGGCCGGCTTCTCGTCGCAGAGCCATTTGTCGAACTGGTTCGTGCGCCTGGTGGGCGTCTCTCCCGCGGCGTACCGGCGCCAGGCCGCGGGATAGCCGGGCCCAAGATCTGTCGTCTGGCCTCGATGCGCGGAGCACGACTCCGTTGCCCTCTTCAGACGGTGCAGAGAATCCTTCAAAAAGAATTTGGCAACAGCACAACGCCGTCGCTCCGCAACTGCGCCACCGTCCAAGACCACCAGTCTGGTAGTTTGGCAGAAGCAGGTGTTTGTGGCGCACCGCGAATTCTCAAAGAAGAGGTAACAAGAGGGGGAATGACCATCGCAAGGTCGGTACCTGCAGGTCCAAGCGACATTGACATTCGGGAAATTGAAGTGGGCGACGCGGAGGCTGCGGCGAGCCTCAGCGGCGAATTGGGTTATCCGGTCGAGCCGCATGAGATGGCGCGGCGGATTCGCAACCTGGCGACTCTTGGGAATCACGCCGTATATGTCGCCTGCCGGCCGGATGGGACCGTAACCGGATGGATTGATGTCGGCATCACGCAGCACTTGCAGGCTGAGCCTTACGCCGAGATTGGCGGCTTGGTAGTTGCGGAGTCCGTTAGGAGCGTGGGCGTGGGACGCCAGTTGGTTGCCCGCGCGGAGCAGTGGGCGCGAGATCATGGAATCGCCACGATGCGCGTTCGATCCCAGATCGCCCGTGAACGGGCCCACCGGTTTTATTTGCGAGAGGGCTATACACAGACGAAGATCTCGGCCGTATTCACAAAGAGGTTGTAATCGGAGGGTGGTCGTCTACCGGTCCGTGGCCCGACGGTCTCCGTGCGGCGCGGAGGTGAACCGGCCGTGTCTGGCTCGCGCGTTTAAAACATCATTGGCGAAACGATTTCCGTTATTCCCAGTCGATGATCACGCCCATATTGGCGTTCAGCATCTCGTCCCAGCTCTGAAAGCCATATTTGACGGCCTTGGTCGGGTCGGGATTGTTCGGGTTCGCCGGCGAATTGTCCCAATGGGCCGTCACTTCAACGCGCGTGCCTTGAGGTAATGGCAGCGGTTTTTCCAGGTAATAGACGATCTGCCAGTGGAAATCATAGTGCGGCACGCTGAGCAGAGTAGCGGATTCCCCGGTCGGATAGATCACGCGAACGGTCATGTCTTTTCCGCGCAGGTGCATGTGCGGCTGGATGAACGCCAGTTCAACGGGCTCGCCGAAGGTCAGCTTGGCATGGCCCTCGGCATTCGGGTCGCCCGCGGGAATGGTCCAGTTCGCCGATGCGGCGACGGCTGACATGAACCTCTTTCTCGGCGGCTCCGGCGCGATCGTCAGCCCGATTCTCGTCTGGTCCTCGACGGCGGTCTTTCCGTTGGGGGTGTAGTGGATCTGCAGCACGATATCGGAGTGCGCGGGAATTAACTTCGCGGAATGGTCGACATCGAACCGCTGCGGCTGCATCCCCGGTGAGTAGCCCGCCAGAAACTCGTAGCTTGTGTCTACCGGCTTTGTCTGTGGGTCGTCCGGCGGCTGTGAGCCGTCCGTGCGCGGAAGGGGTGGCATGTAGGGCACGAACGGCTTCGCGTCTTTCATCCACTGCGATCCGGGAGGCCTCACCACAGCCGTCGCATGGTGTACGGCAGCGCGCGCGCTCGGCCGGATCTCGGCCGCGGTGACCCAGGTATCTTTGGTGAAGCCGGTAGGCAGGACGATGTAGATGTAATCGAGGCTCCCGCTCGCCGGTACGCTGTACGGGTCCGGCATCTGGAAGATTTCGTCGGGCCGGATATTCCAGCCATCGGTCCATTGGACCGGCGCCGGCTTGTCCTTGGCGTCGCCCTCCGGAGCGCCGGCGTCCACCCAGGCCATGATCTTGCGCAGCTCTTCATCCTTCAACCTGCGGTCGTTCTGGAAGTGCCCATATTGCGGATCCGCGCCCCAGGGCGGCATCTTCCCCGTTACAACAGCGAGTTTGATGGCCTTAGCCCAGGGGCGCGAGCTTGCATAATCCAGCAACGGCATGGGGCCGATTTCGCCCGGCCGGTGACAGCTTTGACAGTGGCTCTGCAAAATCGGAAGGACGTCCTTGTTGAACGTGACGCCGGCGGATGAAGGACCGGCGGCGGTCAGGGCCACCGGTCCGAGGGATAAGATTGCAAGCAGCCAGCGCATCGATAAGAAGCGCGCAAGGCGGAGCCTTGCGCCACTTTAAAATACCAGCTTCAGCGCGAGCTGGATTTGCCGTGGTTGGCTGTTGGTCGCCGTGATGCGGCCCGCGGTCCCGACAAATGCGGTGCCCGCGAAGATCGTCGCCCCAGGATTTTGGAACGACGGGTGATTCAAGATGTTGAACGCTTCCGCGCGGAATTGGAGGCTCGCCGCTTCCTTGAACTTCCAGTCCTTGGTCAGCGAATCGTCGAGGTTCCACAGGTTGGGTCCGATGATGTTATCGCGGCCCGCATTGCCATACGTCCCCTGCGGCTGCAGCGCGAAGCACGCGGGGTTATACCACAGGCCGTGCAGTTGCTGGAACCCGGGGCCCGTAGGATCGCATCCCGGCACCACGTTGGGACGGCCGAAGTTCGCGCCCGTGCCCGAGAACACGCGGTTGGTGGCGGATTGGATCGGATACACCGGCGCGCCCGAAAGATACGTAAAAATCCCGGTGATCTGCCAGCCGCCGAGGATCTGGCCGGCCACTCCGTTGCCCTTGTATGGCAGGTTGTAAATGCCGCTAATCCGCAAGTTGTGCTTGCGGTTAAAATTCGAGAGGCCCCAGTCGGCGTTGAGATTGGTGGGGTTGGAAACCGCCCCGCCACCATCGAGGCCGTAGGTGCCGGAACTGTTATCGATTGATTTCGACCACGTGTAAGTGATCTGGAATTGCAGACCTTTGCTGAAGCGGCGGTTCAGGCTGGTCTGCAAAGCGTGATAGCGGGAGGACGCCTGGGTGTCGGCCATCTGTTGGCTGTTATACAGCGGGTTGAGGCGCGGGTTGGGAACACCGGCGGCATTGCTGAACGTCGGAGCGCCGTTGTAGAAGCAGCCCGTCTGGCCGGACAGCATGACTGGAGAGTTCGGCAGTTCGGCCTGCGACTGCACGCATGGCGTGGGGTAGTTGAAGTCGCGCTGCAGCCACAGGTGAACCCCATGCGAACCGATGTAGCCGATGTCCCACACCGTGTTGACCATGATCTCCCGCTGGATGCTGAAGTTCCACTGCATCTGATACGGCGTGCTGTGAACGCCATAGTAATCGCAGTTGGTGCAACTCACGGTTCCGTCGGTGGGCGCATACACGTTTAACGGCACGTTCGAATAGAGGAATGGGTACACGAGGCCGGTTGCCGCGGTCTGCGTCGCCGTATAGAACGGCGGCTGCAGCCAATGGTTCGTGTCGCGCGAGAAGATGACGCTGTGGAACAGGCCGAAGCTGGCGCGCACCGACGTCTTGTGGTCGGCAAACGGATCCCACGCAACACCGATGCGCGGATCGAAATTCTGCAGGGAGGGATTGGAAGCGGTCGCCTGGGTCACCGGCTCGAATTGTCCGAACGGCAGGTTTTTCAAGTTGAGCATCTTATGCCGCGTCTGGGAGATGATCGTGGTCGGCTCATACCGCAGTCCCAGGTTGATCGTGAGTTTGCTCGTGGCCTTCCACTGGTCGTCGACATAGGGGGTGAAGGCCCAGTAGCGGTAGTCCTTGGTTGCATCGGCAGCGGGGTTTTGCGCGTCCGAGACCTGTCCCTGGACTTGAGCCGGCGTACCCTGCATGAACCCGGTGAGATTCGGAAATACCCAGTTGCCACCTACGATGAACGGAGCCCAAGTGTTCTCGCGGAGCCGCATGGCGTCTCCGCCGAACTTAAGGGTGTGCGCGCCGGATGTCCAGATGACATCGTCGCCATAAACGAACTTGTTCGGCACCAGATAGAACGGCAGGGTGGTGCTGGCGCCGATCGCGGTGATGCCGGCGAAGGCGGCGATGGTGCCGTCTTCGCGCGGAACACCTTGTCCAGCCGTGGAAACGGCATAGAAGAGGCTCGAAGGATTGTTGTTGAAGAACTGCAGGGGATGCACTCCCGCGCTGGTTTCGCCCGCCGTTACGGGTGTGGCAATGGTCCCCTTACTCACCACTCCATTCGCCACCGTCGGACTGCCGTAGACATAGGCATCCTCGTAAGTGCGCGAGTAGCTGAAATGCGCCACGTTCACTACCCTGGCGGAGACGATGCGGCGTTCCTCGAGACTGATGAAATGGTCGCGCGTGCGATCGAGTTCCGGCCATAAGGGAACATTGGTTGTGAAGTCGCGCTGCGCCCGGTCGTAAACATATCGGCCGAACAGGGAATCCTTGGCCGAAAGATTATAGTCGATGCGGCCGAGTATGTAGTTCTCTTTTCCGATATTCGGATCAAGCACGAATGCCTGGCCGGTGCCGCTGGCCGCGCCCGTGGCAGTTAGTGATTCGTTGAACGATACCGGATACAACGCCATGGCGTTGCGAATGGCGGTCTGCGTGGTGGGGTTCGTGGCAAATGGTGTATTGTTTTGCGGCACGGGGGCTCCGCACACGCCCGGCGTCGGTGTGGATGTCAGGAACTGGTGCGCGCAGGCGTCGGGCACCGTCACCAGGTTGGTGATCACCTGGGTCTGACGCAGTCCCTCATAGTTCACAAAAAAGAAGGCTTTGTCTTTCTTGATAGGACCGCCGATGCTGCCGCCGAACTGGTTGCGGCGGAACGCGGGCGGGTTCGGCCCATCGAAGAAATTGCGCGATTCCAACTTGTCGTTGCGCAGGAACTCGAAGGCCGAGCCGTGAAAGCCATTCGTACCCGACTTGCTGGACGCGTTGATTACCGCGCCGTTGCCGCCGAATTGCGCGCTGTAATTGTGCGTCAGCGTCTGGAACTCGGCGATGGCGTCCACGCCAAGCGCGGTTCCCAGCCCGCCGGCGCCGGGGCCGTTGTTCCAGAAATTGACCATGTCCTGGTCGTCCAGCAGGTAAGCCTGGCCCGACGGACGCGATCCAGCGATCGTATATTTCTGGCCGTTGCCGTAGAATGTGCTGCCTGCGCCGGGGGCTCCCTGGGGAATTTGAACAACGGCTGGCGCCAGCGTGAGGAGTTGGGTAAAGTTGCGGCCGTTGAGCGGCAGTTCGGTGACTTGCTTGGATTCGACCAGCGCGCCCACATCCGTCGATTGCGTCTGCACCTGGGATACTTCGCTCTCTACCGTGACCGTCTGCTGCGCCTGGCCGACGGGGAGCGTAAAATCCACGACGGGCTGCGCGCCTACGGTGAGCGTGATGCCGCGGCGAACCACCGTTTGAAAACCGGTCCTTGCCGCTTCCACCTCGTAATCACCGATTACCAGGTCTGGCACACGGTATCTGCCCTGGCCATCGCTGACGGTTGCTTGCGTGATACCGGTGCCGACGTTCTTCGCTTGAATGTTGGCGTCGGCGATGGCGGCTCCGGAGCTGTCTGTCACCGTGCCGGAAATGCTAGCCGTGGCGCCTTGCGCGTTGAGCCGGCGCACATCCACTGCGGTGAACAGAACCAGGGCGCTCAAAACGCATGCAGAGGCCCAGCCGTGCAATGTAAGTCGTTGTCGCATTCCACCCCTCCCCCTCCCACTCGCATTAACGCGCCCCGAAAGGCGTTTACCCGCGCTTGATCACCCCGTTCGCGCGGTGTTTGGGTACATTGGGCGGTATTTTATGGGACCACTCAGGTTCGAGGCTTTCACAATCGCCACTCTGATGAGCAGAATCTTTACTCCGGCGGCGTTGTTATAAACTGTTACCGGAAATCGGAAGTCGCCCAGCGCTCAGGGCGGAAGCCGACTGTTCCCGAGTCAAGAATCTGTTCACGCCGACGGCGTTTCTGAAAGCCACTGGATCGGCAACCGGCGGAGACTGGCCATTCGATCCGCTCATCGCATCGGGAACGAGGGAGTAGTATGGCAAACCGAATTCATTTTTGTTTTAGGCACGCCGCGTTCGCCGCGATAGCTCTGGCAATCATCACGCCGGCGTATGCCCAGCCCCCCGCACCGGCTGCACCCGTCGGGCGGCCGGGAGCCCGCGTCGACCTCACCGGTTATTGGGTCGCCGTCGTCACGGAGGACTGGCGCTTCCGCATGGTCACTCCGCCCAAGGGCGATTACGCCAGCGTGCCCTTGAACGCCGCGGGCCGCAAGGTGGCAGACACCTGGGATCCGGCCAAAGATGAGGCCAGCGGAAACCAATGCAAGTCTTACGGGGCTGCCGCGATCATGCGCGTGCCGGGGCGGCTGCACATCACCTGGGACGACGACAAGACGCTTCGCGTCGACACCGACGCGGGAACGCAGACGCGGCTGTTTCACTTCGGCCCATCGCAGGCTCCGGCTGGAGAGCCCCAATGGCAGGGGTATTCGGTCGCGGAATGGCAGGGTGCCCCGCTCCCCAGGGCAGCAGCGCAGGCACAAAACGCTGGAGCCACCCAAACCTCCGGCCCCGGCGCTACGCAAGAGCGGCCGCAGGCTCAAGGCGGTTCCTTAAAGGTGGTAACCACCCATATGCGCCCGGGCTACTTGCGGAAGAATGGAGTGCCCTACAGCGGCAACGCCGTACTCACCGAGTACTACGACCGGACGACGGAGGCGAACGGAGATTCGTGGCTGATCGTGACGACCATCGTCGACGACCCGGAATATTTGCAGCAACCGTTCATCACCAGCACCCATTTCAAGCGGCAGGCCGACGCCACAGGATGGCGTCCCACGCCGTGCACAGCCCGGTAAGCTGATGAATATTGCAACGTGCCCAAAGGCTCGAAATGGCCATTTGTTTGACAGCCCGGGGAGCGTATGTTAGTAGTGTTAAGCACTGGCAAAAGGCCGCTCTCACCCGTGGTATTGCTGCGTCGCCGCTTTCATGTCTCCCGGAAATCCTTCAACCATCTTTTGAGGGAGGACTGCGTAAGCCGTTGAAAGGCGAACTCTGTCGATTGCCAGTATAATGTTGCTATCGCCGTTTGGCAGGAAAGAATCATGAAACTGAAAGCGCTTGCTCTGCTCATTGCCGGGGTATCCATCCTCGGTGTCCGGGCCTATGCCCACCACTCCTTCGCCGCCACCTACTTCGAAGATAAGAAGGTGACCATCGACGGGAAACTGGTCCAGTTTCTCTATCGCAACCCGCACTCCTTCGTTCACGTAGAAGCGCCGGACGAGAAGGGGCAGACGCAGACGTGGGCAGTGGAGTGGGGCGCAGGCGGGCAGTTGGGGCGGCAAGGCGTTACGCGGGAAACTTTGAAGCCCGGTGATCACGTGATCGTCGTCGGCAATCCCGGACGCAACCCCGAAGACCATCGGCTGCGTATGGTGAACATCACCCGTCCCGCTGCCAATGGCGAACCCGAGTGGAAGTGGGGCGGAACGTTCGAATAAGCAGTTCCGCATTCGGTTCGATTCAATAACGACGAAGCGGTGGTTTGGGTCGGCCTTGCGGAACCGGTGTCTACCTGCGGCCCCCAGGCGAATCCGCGGGAGGAGACCATGAATCCTGGAAATCCGCGGAGGCGCACCGCTTCTGTTTTAGTAACGGCGGCGGCCCTGTTTATCGCAGGGCCCGCCGCAGCCCAACCTCAGCGCGGTCCCGCAGGTCCTCCCAACGCGAAAGCAGCCGCTCCCGAAGACATCACGGGCTACTGGGTGTCGATTGTCACCGAGGATTGGCGCTGGCGGATGGTCACGCCTCCCAAGGGCGACTACGCCAGTGTTCCCCTGAACCCGGCGGGCCGCAAGCTGGCGGACACCTGGGATCCAGCCAAAGACGAAGCGGCCGGCAACCAGTGCAAAGCCTACGGCGCAGCGGCAATCATGCGTGTGCCGGGACGGCTGCATATTACCTGGCAAGACGACAACACCCTGAAGATCGAAACGGATGCCGGGATGCAGACCCGTCTTTTCCACTTTGGCCCGGCACCGGCGGCCACCGGCCAACCTACTCTGCAGGGAGATTCATCCGCGCAGTGGGAGACACCCGGACGCGGCGGCCCCGGCGGGCGCGGCCCCGCGGGCGGACCGGTGCCTCAAGGGGGCTCGCTCAAAGTCATGACCACTCACCTGAAGCCCGGGTACTTACGTAAGAACGGCGTCCCCTATGGCGCTGATACGATGCTGACCGAATACTACACGCGGACCGACGAGCCGAACGGCGACTCCTGGCTCATCGTAACCACCATCGTGGACGACCCCGAGTACCTCGCCCAACCCTTCGTTACCAGCACTCACTTCAAACGCCAGTCCAACGATCACGGCTGGAACCCCACCCCGTGCTCCGCGCGGTAAGAGTGCGCACCCCGGCTGAACTTTCTGCTTCTCCGCGCGCGCCCCGTTGAGCTGCGGGCAGCTATTTCTGCTGCTGTTCTTTCCCCGCTTCCGGATTGGTTGCAGGGTCGCGCTTCATCAGGTCCCGCAGCAGCGCTTCCGTGCTCTCTCTGGGGCGCACGGGGCCGCCAGCACGGCCGCGCAGCCCTTTTCCTTGTGCCATCTCGATGGGCGTGCGTCCCTGCTTGTCGAGCACATCCAGCCGGGCCCCATGCTCGGCAAGAAAGCGGACCATCGCGTCAGAGGGCTGCGGCAAGTTGACATCGGCGGCCTGAGCCGCGAAATGCATGGCGGTCTGTCCGGCGTCGCTGATCGCATTCACATCCGCGCCGTGCGCAACCAGCACCTTGGCAGCTTCCAACAAATCCGTCTCGGTCCCGTAGTCCTTGGCGAAAACTCCCACACCGCGGCCCAGGCCGGCGGCGAACATCAGAGCCGTTGTGCCGTTTTTTTGCCGGAGGGAGACGTCGGCCCCATGTTCCAGCAGCAGCTGAATGCCTGCGACATCTCCATTCTTAGCGGCGCGCATGAGCGGTGTGGCGCCCTCGCCGAGAGTGCCCTCGCCGGGGGTATGCGCGCGCTGCAGAGTCGGAGTCTTCAGCTGCGCGTTGGGATTCGCGCCGTGCGCCAGCAGAACCTTCATGAGATCGAGCGCGCTCAATTTGTCAGACGAGTGCCTCGCGGGCCTGCCGTAAATCTCTCCCAACGTGTTCATGTCGACGGCAGCGTATAGCGCCGCCATTCCGGAGCTATCGGCAAGATTCGGGTCGGCGCCTCGTTCCGTCAGCAGTGCAGCAGTGTCATAGTGACCGTTAATGATGCCTAAGACCAGGGCGGTTGTTCCATCGGGATCGGTAACATTCAGATCGGCGCCCGCGTCGATCAGCGCGCGGGCGGCATCGAGCGATCCCTGGCGCGCCGCGTACATCAGCGCGGTCCAGCTCCCGTGGGGCAAAATTGTCACCACTCCTTCGAGCCCGAAACGGTCTTTGGAATATTCGAGCGTGGTCGAGCGCGCATTGATCTCGGCGTCGTGCGCGGCCAGAAGCTTGACGATCTCGCCGTGGTTCTCCGCCGCTGCCCACATGAGCGCGGTCTCGCCGTAGGCATTTTCTTTTGCATTGACGCTGGCGCCATGGGCGAGGAGAGTTTTCACAATTTCGGGGTTGCCCGTGCGCGCCGCGGTCATCAGGATCGTCTGGCCGTTAGGCAGAGTCGCGCTCGCATCGGCGCCGGCGGCCAGCAGCGCTTCCGCCATGGCGGCGTTCCGGTTGGTGGCTGCCAGCGAAAGCGGAGTCACGCCGTAGCGGTTGGAACGGTTCGCGTTCGCGCCGGAGCGCAGAAGCAAACGCGCCGTCTCGAGATCGTCGGCCTCCACAGCCCATGCCAGCGGCGTCGTTCCATCGGGACCGGGCGCATTCACATCGGCGTGCCGCGCCAGCAAGCTTCGCACGGCTTCCCGGTCTCCTGATTTCACGGCCTCCGCGAGGTTCGCGCCGGAGGCGGCACTCAGGCCACCCACCGAGAGCAGGCAATAACAGACGGCCAGGCTCGGCCCAAACCGCGGCCGCCTAAACAAAGACATCCGCTTTCCCTGTACTATCGCCAAAACGATCCATGGGCCGGCCAAACTTCTCCGCCACGTTCAGCCAGAGATTTCCGACCGGAGTGCGCGTGGGCAGTTGGACGTGGCGGTGCCCCTTGCCCACTCCGCCGCCGGCGGCGATGAGAGGGAGCGGATCGGTGGCGTGCCCGTTCGAGTCCGCCATCCCGGCGCCGTACACGATGAACGAGTGGTCCAAAAGCGAGCCGTCGCCGTCCTGTGTCGACCGCAGTTTCTCCAGGAACCTGGCGTAAAGCTGAACGTAATACGTATTGATCTTGACCATCTGCGCCATCTTATCCGGGATGTTCTGATGGTGCGAGACGGAGTGATGCTGCTCGCCGACCCCGATCTGCGGATACGTGCGCTGGCTCAGCTCACGCGACATCATGAAGGTGAACACGCGTGTTGCATCCGCCTGGTAGGCCGCCGCAACCAGGTCGAACATCAATCCGACGTGCTCCTCAAACGAGTCCGGCACGCCGATGGGAGCAGCCAGGGTAGTGGGATCGTTACTATTGCGGGCCTCGGTTTTTTGGATACGCCGCTCGATTTCGCGAATGTTGTCGAGGTAGTCACCCAGGCGCGCGCGATCGCGCGGCCCCAGGCTGCGCTCGAGTTCGGCCGATTCTTCGGAAACGGAATCGAGGATGCTTCGTTCCTTTGCGATCCGCTGCCGGCGCTGCTCCGGGGTGCCGGCCTCTCCGAAGATGCGCTCGAAAGCCGAGCGCGGATTCGTCTCCATTGGAAGGGGCGTGGTTGGCGAACTCCAGGAGATCGTGTTCATGTAGGCGCAGCTGAAGCCCGGAGAGCATCCGCCCACGTAGCCGGTGAAATCTTCGGTAGCCAGCTCGAGCGAGGGTAGGGGACTCTCCTGCCCGATTTGTTTGGCCACGATCTGGTCGATGGTGGTGTTCGCCAGGACGTCTTCGGCCTCGGTGCGTTTCGGCCAGACACCAGTCAGGAAACCGGCGGCGCTTACCGCGTGGTCGCCCACCTGGCTGCCGGGATGCGAGCGGGTGAGGTTGGTTACGACGACGAGCGAATCTTTGAACCGCTCGAGGGGCTTCAGAATGGGCGTGAATTCGAAACCTTCACCGTAGGCCTTCGGGGTGAACTCCTGCATGATGGCGCCATTCGGAAAGTAGATGGCGCCGAAGCGCATACGGGGCGCGCCGGCGGCCCTCGCGAGCGGCGTGAATGCCGGGATCATAGCATCGAGGAATGGCAGCGATACGGCAGCGCCCAAACCGCGCAGAACGGTGCGCCGATCCAACGATTTCTTCGAAACGAACATAAACGCGCTCCCTTACCCGAAACTCACCGTCCGGCCCGCGCCGTCTGCGCGGGCAGCGGTTCAATCTGCGCCGGCGCCGCAGTCCGCATGCGGAACGGCGTGCTGTGCACGATTCCCAAAACCAGCGAGGAGAACCGGTAATTGTTTGCCGCCGCGCTGCGCACGATCGAGCGGACGGCCGGCATATCGCGGTAATCGAGTCCCCGGCCCAAGGCGTACGTCAGCAGCTTCTCGGTGAAGGTACCGACGAAGACCTCCGGGCGGCTGAGAAGAGCCTTCCGCAGGGTGACGACGCCCTCCACTCTGGTTCCATCGGCGAGCTCGCCCGAAGCATCCACGGGAACGCCGGCCTCGCGAGTCCGCCACGCGCCGACCGCGTCGAAGTTCTCCAAGGCGAAGCCAACCGGATCCATGATCTTATGGCAACTCGCGCACACCGCATTGGCGCGATGCTCGGTCATCTGCTCGCGGAGGGTACGCGGCTGCTGGCCCTCCTGGTTCTCCTTCAACGGCGGAACGTCCGGAGGCGGCGGGGGCACGGCGATGCCCAATATATTTTCGAGAACCCATTTGCCACGGACGACCGGCGAGGTCCGCTCGGCGTGGGAAGTCAGCGCCAGAATGCTGCCCTGGCCCAGCAAGCCCTTTCGTGCATCGTTCGTAATCGCAACTCGACGGAAGCGGCTGCCATAGATGTCGGGAATACCGTAATGCCGCGCCAGCCGCTCGTTGACGAACGTGTAGTCTGCCGTCATCAGGTCGAGCACGCTCCGGTCCTCACGCATCACGCTCGTGAACAGCAGTTCCGTTTCGCGGCGGAAGGACTGCCGCAGGTTGTCGTCGAAGTCGGGGAATTCATCGGAATTCGGCTGCACGTTGCGCAGGTTTCGCAGTTGCAGCCATTGGCCGGCGAAGTTGCTGACGATGGCCTCGGCTCGCGCATCGACCAGCATGCGCCGTACCTGGCGATCGAGCGTGTCATCGTTCTTCAGCCTGTCCTGGATCGCCAGCTTGAGCAATTCGTCATCGGGGACGCTACTCCAGAGAAAAAATGAAAGCCGGGAAGCGAGTTCGATGTCCTTGACCGGATAAGCACTTCCGGGAGCGGCGCCAGCGGGATCGCTTTCCACGCGAAAGAGAAATTTGGGGCTGGCGAGAATTCGTTCCAGCGCCAGTTCGATGCCGCTGTCGAAGTTGCCTTCGCGGCGCCCGGACTCGTAGAACTTCATGACGCGCTGGAGGTCCGTATCGCGCGGTGGCTCCCGCAACGCGCGGCCCAGCAGCGTCGAAATGATGCGCCGCGCACACGGTTCTTCCTCGGTGCGGCTGCGGGGACGGCAGACAAATAACTGCCGCCGGCTGGGCGTATCGCCAGGTCCGGTTGGCTGGAAGGGCCCACTGATGGTGAGGCTCTGCAGATGCGGGTGCCCGGACCAATCGAAGTTGTCGACGGAACTGCGAAGGAATGGCTGCAGGCGGGCGGGCTCGGTGGCTTGAGGATCGTCGGCGAAAGCCACGGTAACGGTGTGCGGCCCCGCCTTTACGGGGATGCGCACGCGCAAGCGGGCATCGACTGCATCGCCGGTCTCGGTGGGCTGCTGAAAGAGTGACGCCAGGTCCTCCGGCCCGCCGATCCTGGCGAGGTGAACACGGCGGCCGTCAAGGGTGAATTCCACCTGCCGCGCGACTTCCAGGCCGCGCATGATGTTGAGGTTGGTCCTGTAGAGCTTCGCCTGGAATGTATATTCCGCGTCGAGCGGGAAATTGTAGCGGACCAGAGTCCCGCCGACACTGCCGAGCGGCAGCCCCTCGATGTGTTGGTCCTGGGAAAGGTCCTGGCGAATGCGCCACGTCTGGCTGCCGGGCGCGACCTGCGGATCACCGACGGCGAGCGCGGCAATTTTCATGGCCCCTGACAGGTAGCGCTCCTGGAGCGACGGCGAGACGCCCAACGCATCGGAGATGTTGTCGAATCCGAACGCCGAGTCGTCGGGCGGCAACAGCGATGATGCATCGATATCGAGCGCGAGCAAATCGCGCACGGCGTTGGCGTATTCGGAACGGTTGAGGCGATGGAGAACCGGCCGCCCGGCATACGGCTGGGCCGCGGCTGCGTCGTCAAGCTGCTTCTCGAGCCAGGACGCGAGTGAGTTGTAGGTCGCCGCGTCCGGCCGGCGCACGCCTGCCGGCGGCATGGTGCCGGAGCGCAGTTTGCGTACGACCTTCTCCCACACCTCGGCTCGGTCGGGAATCCTCGTCAGGTCGAGCGTGTCGAGCGTCAGCCCCGCCGTCTTCAGCCGCTGATTGTGGCAGGTGATGCAGTATTGCTGGAGAACGGCGTGGAAGCTCGCGGCATTCGCTGACGTGCCATCGAGAGGCGCGGAGTGGAGGAGAGTGAATGCCGCCGTATACAGACATACGGAAACGGCTATCCGGAATACCAGATTCTTCAAAGCCCCTCCGCGCTTCAGTTTATCTCACTACTGCTTGCTGCCATCGCAGAGGCTGGTAAGACAGATGGTCAGGTTCATCGGCTTGGGAACTTCCATGCCGCGCTCCTTCATCAGCTTTGCGAGGAGCTCTTCCGCCTCTGGATGGGGGATGGCCGACTGCACGCCCACGCGAACCAGCCCTCTGGCGTAATCGATGGGTACCCACGTATGTCCCTGCATGGCTCCGTTCAGCGTGTCCCGGCTGCCTTTATCGTGTGCGTCCAACTTCGCGCCGCGGGCCACCAGAACCGAGATCACGTCGGTGCGCCCTTTGTGTGCAGCGCCATGGAGGGCAGTGCGGCCTTCGTCATCCGCCGCATTCACGTCGATGCCGAGCTCCAGACACAACTTGACGGCTTCGAGCGTCTGTTCGGGCGAATGCTCAAAGGTCACGCCTTCGACCCAGCCGATTCCCGAAGCAACGGAAAGCGCGGTCTGGCCATGCGAAGTTGTAATCTTCGGATCAGCGCCGTGCTCGAGCAGGAGTTTCATCAATTCAACATCGCCCGATTGAGCCGCACGCAAAAACGGAGTAGCGCCGTCTTCGTAGAGCCACTGCATCGTAAAGATGGTGCGCGTCTCGGTGCTGTCGCCCTTGCATTGCTCCGGCGTCGATTGGGAACCGCAGACCCGGGCGTTCACATTGGCGCCGTGCTCGATGAGACGCTTGATGAACTCGAGGTGATCCATGTCGGCCTGGCGCACCGGGTAGTCGCCGCCCTCGATATTGCGGTTGTCGGTGGCGAGGTACAACGGCGTCCAGCCGCCATCATTCGCGAGGTTCGGGTCGGCGCCGTGCTCCAGCAGGTAGGCTCCAATCTTGTAGTGGCGATTCTGTGTCGCGGTCAGAAGCGCCGTCCATCCATAACGCGTTCTTTGGTTCACGTTGGCGCCGGCTTCGACCAGGATTTTGACGGAATCGAGGTCGCCTTGGCGCGCGGCGAAAACGAGAGGCGTCAGGCCGCCGCCTTTGGTATTTTGCTGGAGTCCAAAGACGGAGGCGGCGGCATCCGCGTCGGCGGCTGCTACCACGTCCTCGGCTTCCGCTTTCGAAGCGGTACGACCGGCAGGCGCAACTTTTTCCTTGTTCCCCGTCCCATTTTGCTGACGTTCATACCGCTCGAAGAATTTGCCCTGCACCTGCAACTTGACCTGCTGCGCTCGCGCCTGGAAAGACGGGGCGAGATAGGCGGTGCCTCGCAACGTGTCCGGCTTGGTCGCCGCGCCGATATCCGCGCCGCGTTCGACCAGCAGCTTCACCGCGGCTGGATGGGCCTGATCGGCCGCCCACATCAAGGGCGTCGTGCCGCGAAGGTCCTCCGTGGCGTTCACATCGGCGCCATGGTCGAGAAGCACTTTGATGGCATCGGTGTTGCCGTTTCGCGCCGCGAACATCAGCGGCGTCTCGCCATGCGGCTGCCGCCGCTCATTGGGACTGGCGCCCGCTTTCAAAAGCATTTCGATCATGCGGGTGCTGCCGTTTTCGGCCGCCATGGACAGCGGGGTGGCGCCTTCGCGGTTTGCCGCTTTGACGTTTGCGCCGGCAGCAATCAGGGCTGCTGCGATGTCCAGGTCATTTCGATAGGCGGCCCAGTGCAGCGCAGTAGCGCCGTCCGCCTGCGGAGCGTTCACATCTGCCCTGTGCTGAATCAGACTCCGCACCGCGGCCGCATCGCCGTTCATCGCCGCATCGGCCACAGCGCTCGCCGGCGCCTCCGCCGCACGGAGAGTAACGAGCGGGAGCAAAGCAATCAGGCTCGGGATGAGTGCATATTTGAGACGCATAGGCTTCGCAACTCCGGCTGGTCAAACAGTTGAAATGACAGCGCCCAGGGGCCCCTGAGAGCGCCAGACCGGCGCCCAGAAGGCACCCTGGTATCAGTATACCGACTAAAGGATAACCGACCCTAATCAGCGAAATTGATAGCGGGCATCGGCTGAATTGATATATCACTCAGCCCGGTGTCCGTGAAGATCAGCCCGAAACGCGCTCGCCGCCGGGCAGCGAATTGCACGGCGGCGATGAGATTGCTGAGGCAGCTTTCATCAGCAGACGCTCGCTGCGGACGAGTACAGCATCTGAATCAATTGCGCCCGCAGCAGTTTCTCCGGCGGGATCGACGGCCGACCGGTCTTGGCGTACATGCCGTCGAACCGCCCCGACATGTTCTTCAACGCCTCGTCGGCCATCGCACGGATCTTGCGGAGGGGATGGTTCTCCCGCACCCGCTGCTCCGGCGATAAATAGCTGTACATATAGGCCTGCTGATGATCGGTTCCGCGCATGCAGAATAGACGGTCAGAACATTTTGGGGGTAACGTGTTTTGCTATCGAATACCTGCGACCCGAAGCAACCATGAAACGGCGGTAATCGACAGTGTCGCTACAGCCCAGACCCGCGGCCTCGGTCCGAATCTCTTCGCGGACAGAATGAATGCTGCCATGACTACCAGCGGAACGCTGATAACAACCAGAGAGGCCGATCGAAACTCGGCTGCAGTGATCACTCCCAAACTCTTGCCATCCGGGGTTCCCTCGATCGCGTAATCCCGAAATGGCACCAGCAATATTCCGGCGAGCAGAACCATCCCGACGAAGAACAGGAGTTTGGGAAGCCGCTGCATCGAAAATTCATAGTAGCTGGCCTAAAGCCTCCGGTCTACCCGTTTTTCCGCATCCTGCTAGAACTGGAAGCGTGCCACCAAAGTCCCCTGACGCGGCGGGCTGAACGTCGTGCCAGTGGTCAGGGACGACGTGTTCACCGCGCCAAATCCGGAGATCACTTGGCCACCGGCGGTTATCTGCG
>CAYMHP010000028.1:0-6425 GCA_964390225.1 uncultured Solibacteraceae bacterium | reverse complement strand
GACGTGTTCACCGCGCCAAATCCGGAGATCACTTGGCCACCGGCGGTTATCTGCGACTGTTTGGCGTTCGTCGCAGTCGGGTTGGGCAACTGGGTCCGGTTGAAGATGTTCGTGAATTCGATCCGAACATGCAAGCTGGCGCGTTCCGTGAACCGGAAGATTCGGCCGAAACCGAGGTTTTCGACCGGACGACGGGCGTACCGATAGTCGCTCCAATAGGGCGATCCTCCGAACTGGCCGGGGCCGGGATCGGTCCACGCGGCGGGATTCAGGATGAAATCCTGATTGCGGTTGATGCAATGGCAGTTGGGGTCCTTAATAAAGAGCGGAACCCCGGGATTGCGGAACGCAAACGTGGCCGGATTCGGCGGCACGCCCGCGACAGGAGTGGTGACCGTCTGGAACGTAATTGCCCCCAGGTTGTTTTGCGCGTATGGGGCCAGAATCGGCAACCCGCTGGCATACTGCAGGAACGGGCTGATTTGCCAATCGCTGAGCGCGTAGGAGAGATACCGATTGATCTTCCACTTGGGAACGGTATAATTCAGCGCCAGGTGCGTGAGATAGGTCTGGTCGAAACCGGAAATCGTCTTCGCGTTCTGGCGATTGAAGACATCGTTTACCACGCCGTTGATGGTGCTGCCGCCGGTATCGGTCTCCGCGCCGATGGTCAAAGACTTCTGCCAGGTAAAATCCCAAGTGAAGTTGAGGCCGTGCGAATACCGCTTGGTGACCTTTGCCTGTAAAGCGTTGTACCAGGTGTCACCGAGAGGCGCCCAGATTGGCGTAAGACCGGAGTTGTACTCCGGGTAGGGCCGCAGGGACTGAGCGACCGTCGACGACAGCGGAAAGCCGGCATAAGGCGGGGTCGAGAAGCCGCGAGAAACAGCCAACGGAGAAGTCAGCGTCGAGTTCAACAAGGCGACATCGCCAGGATTGTTGAGGCTGAGGCCGTGGGCAGACAGAATAGCCGGCGAGAGCGCATTGTAATTGACCATCTGGAATGCCTGCCACCAAGCGCCACGGTTGCCGATGTATTCAGCCTCGAGCGCGAGGTTCGTAGACAACTCGCGTTCGAAGCCGATGCTCCACTGAATCTGCCTTCCCGGACGGCCGGCATTCTGATCGACGACCACTGGAGGTCCGGTCAGCGTTCCCGGCAGCGGATACAGGCCGGGCGTGTATTTGGGCCAAGCGATATCGGAATAGGACAGCGGTACGCCTGCTCCCAGAGTCATTACAGGTTCGCCGAATGCGGGGTTCTGAATCGTGTAGTTCGGACCGGCGCGGCCGGTAGTCTGGTTATTCTCGGGGGTGCTGGAGTACATGATGCCAATACCGCCACGGAAGACGGTCTTGGGCGTGAACTGATACGCGATGCCTAACCGCGGCCCGATCGCATAGGGATAATTATTAGCGAAGTTGCAGTTGCAGCGTCCCGGTCCGCTGCCTTCGAAAATCACTCCGCCTGGAGCCCCGCCAGCGGAGGGATTCGGAGTAGTCGGAGAAACGGTGGCGAGACGGCCGTACTGCTCCTTTTCGTAAGTGCCATAGTCCCAGCGCAGGCCGTAATCGATGGTCAGGTTCCGGCGTGCCTTCCAGGTGTCCTGGATAAAGAGGGCCCACTGCTGCTTACCGAATTTCGGGCTCGAGACCGGGACCACGTTGGCCTGATAGACCTGCCCGAGCAGGAAACTGGCATAGTTGAATCCCACCGTGCCGCCGTTAATAGTGCTGGTGTTCAGATACGGAAGGGCGGTCTGGTTGGCCGAGAAGGCGAAGTTCCCATCGGTATTCGAGAAGCTTCGGGTCGGATACCCTTCCGATCGAAAATCTGCGCCGATTTTATAGGTGTGGTTCTCCTTCACCCAGGTGGCGCTGGCGACGGCGGTAGGCTTCTGCATCCAGTTGTAGTTGTCCGCCGCGGGACCGATATTCTTCAAACCGCCCTGTCCGCCACAGGCCGTCGGACCTGCGGGAGGGCACAAGCCGGTAAAAACCGGGAACAGCCGCGGTGAGAACGGGCCGTTGAGGCCTAGTTGCGTCGTCGGATTGAAGTTCAATGTCGGCGGGTCCTGGTCGAAGAAGAGGTTTTGATAGCCTGCGCCCAGGTGCAGCAGCACGGTCGGCGTCATGGTGCGGTCGTAATTGAGCCGCGTCACCCAGGAGTGAATGAACGTCCCAATCGCTGTCGAGATCGGTTGCGGCAAACCGTCCGCGCCGCCGGTAGTGTTGGAGTAATGCGAGTCCGTGCGCGTCTCTGAGAAGTAGAACGAGATCTTGTCCTTGGAGCCAATCAACTGATCGACCTTGATGGAGGGGATACTGGTCCGGCGGTCCGCGGGGAACGACGGCAAATAGTTATTCGTCGCGGAGGCTGTCTGCGGAAGCGGGACCAGAGCCTGAACCCGCAACGCAACCGAATCTAGCTGGCGTTGAGGGATGATATTCCCGACGAACGGATCGCGAACCACGATTCCGTTCACTAAACGCTCCGAGGAAGGATCATACACCTGGTTTTCCATCACCGGACGGCCGAGCACGTCAGTGGTCAATTGCCGTCCAGTCAGCGCCTTGCTGAAATCCCCGTTGCGGTAGGCAAGCGTGGGAACGGTTACCGGAGTGTTGTTAACAATGTCGGTTCCGCGGAGTTGCTCGAAGTTGAGGAAGAAGAATGTCTTGTCGTGGCCGTTATAAATCTTCGGAAGAACCACCGGGCCACCCAGCGTGAAGCCGTAGTCGTTGCGGCGATTGCGCTGCCGGACAAGATGGCCGCTGCCGTCGTTGGTGAACGGCTGGCCGGCATTGAAAGCTTCGTTGATCAGATAGTCGTACCCGGAGCCATGCAATTGGTTGGTGCCTGACTTCATAGTCACGTTGAAGACGCCACCGCCACCGCCGCCTCCAAATTCCGCGGCGTAGTTGCTGGTCTGAATTGCGGTCTCCTGGATGGCGTCGACGCTGGGCTGAACTTCGGCGGTGGTCCAGTTGGCGTAACCGAGGGTGGCATCCTGACCTTCGACTCGATATACCTGCTGGTTCGCCGGCGCGCCATTAATCTTCACCGTGTTATTCGGCAAGTAAAACGAGCCAGGGACCAGGTTGGTCACGGCGTAAGGATTGCGGATTTGCGAACTGCCGGCATTTACCGAGCCAACGCCCAGGATGGGAAGATCGTCCAGCCTCTCGGTCTGCACATTGTGGCTGACCTCGCCGCTCTCGGTTTTCAGCAACGCGGCGTCCGCTTGAACGGTCACCGATTCGGTCGCAGCGCCGACCTCAAGCGCGATGTCGACGCGCAGTGTCTGCGCGACCAGAACCGTAATACCCGACCGTACGTACTTCTTGAAACCCGGCACGTTGACCGAAAGCTCGTAGGTGCCGACCGGCAACTGCGAGAGAGTATAGTTACCGGTCGTCGTACTCGCTGCCTGGTACAGGCCGCCGGTTTCGAGATTTCTCGCCTGGATGGAAGCGTCGGCGACCACGGCTCCAGCCGGATCTGAGACGGTTCCCGTAATCGTGCCTCGATCGCTCTGGGCGAACGCTGCCCAGCTAAGCAGAAAGGTGAGCGCGAGCAATCCTCTGCGCATGAGACTAACTCCTTTGCTAAGATGCAGTCTGATATCACGACTGCGATTTCGTTTTTTCGACCCCTAACGGAAGGTTCAGGACCGCCCACACCCGCTCGGGTGGTTACCGAGCGGCCCATTCCCATCGCGCCATGCATGCAAAGGGTGAGTTAGAAATTGCATGCATTTCGCCTTTAGTCGGAGATTATATCCTCGGGCCGAAAGAGTGTCAACATGCGTTCGAGCGGCTGCCAGCGCGGTTGCGCAGCAAGGCTCGCCGGCCTTCCACGCGGCTGCGACGAAACAGATGTTGCATGCAAATTGGACTAATCGAGACAATTGCAGCAGCGCAGGCAGCGGCCTTCTCATGGAAGCCGCGCCAGTCATGGCGCCGTTCTGG
The DNA here is from genome assembly GCA_964390225.1 of uncultured Solibacteraceae bacterium. Classification (GTDB taxonomy): domain Bacteria; phylum Acidobacteriota; class Terriglobia; order Bryobacterales; family Bryobacteraceae; genus PSRJ01. The sequence goes on along the minus strand of CAYMHP010000028.1, from coordinate 2,453 downwards.
GTGCGCGACGCTTTCGGGTAACAGGAACCGCGGCATGACTGCCGCGGCTGAAATTTCCTTGCAGAGGCGTAGGCGACCCGCCGCAGGGCCTGCGCCACGCGTCAGCGGGGATCGCTGACGTAAGGTTCCATCGAGAGCATCGTCTGGCCTGAGCGGATTGGGATGCAGTCCGGCGGGAAATCCTGCGTGACCGGGATGCCCCTCTCGGCGAGTGCGTCAAGAAAACTGCCAAGGTGGCTCATCGCCCCGCTCGGCAAATCATGCAATACGACCAGGCTCCACTCCCGCGTAGTGCATTCCGTAATCGCCCGCGGCAGCCAGCCATGTGGATCCTTCCAATCGCCTGGAACGCAGTTCCATAGAACGCAAGTGTAGTGTCGCGCTATCAGGCGCTCAACGACGGCGGTATGCAAGAGATGACGGCCGAGGGCGCCCGATCGGCCGTAGGGCCTGAAAAGACGCTGCGGCTGTTCCAGCCAGGCGAGTGAATTCTCGGCCTGTTCGAACTCCGTCAATGCCGAAACCCGATCCAACTCGCCCAAAGGCTTGGAGTGCGAGTAAGTGTGGTTTCCAATCCAATGCCCCTCGGCGCTGGCTCGCTGTGCGATGGAACGCGCCTCCGGAGTAATCACCTTCCTGCCCATCACGAAGAAAGTAGCCTTGAGATCGCGCTTCGCCAGACAATCGAGCACGAGTGGAGTTACCTCCGGCTCGGGTCCGTTGTCAAACGTGAGTGTCACTTTGGGCATGGGGAGGAGAATGGAGCGGTGCGGAACGGCCGGCCGGCTACAGACTGACGATCTTGGCGCCTGCCAAATCTTCAGGGAGTTCGCGGTTCTTCAGTGCGTCTTCGAGATTCCGGCGCGCTACGCGAGCATGCTCGCGGGTGAGGGTCTCGGCGCGCATCCCCTCCCGATTGGCAATCGCCTCCACAATACTGCAGTGCTGGTCGGCCGAAATCAGAAAGAGTTCCCGCAGGTCGCCCGAGATAAATTGCCGGTTCAGGAACGCGCTCGGCGAAGCGAAGGGGAGAGAGCAAGCCTGCTCGATGGCGCGGCGCAACATCCGGCTTCTGGAGAGATCCAGCAGAGCAGCGTGGAATTTGGCGTTCAGATCAATATACTGCCGGAACCCTTCGATGGTCAGCTTAGGCCGCCGCACCAGGGTCATGATCTGCTGGCAGGATTCCCGCATGACATCCAACTCGCGAGTGTCGTTCAAGCGCTCGGAGGCGAGGCGCGCCGCGGCACCTTCCAACAACCCGCGCAATTCGATGGCGTCATAAATATCTTCGGTGGAGAAGCGCTGCACCACGAAGCCGCGGGTGGGCCGGATCTCGAGGAAGCCCTCGTGCGCCAGCCGCTCCAGAGCGAGCCGAAGCGGAATCCTCGAGACGTTGAGTTGCGCCGCGAGAGGTATCTCGCGGATCCGCTCACCGGGCCGAAAACGCCCCTGCACCAGTAACTCCCGGAGCGCCAGGGTAGCGCGCGCGGTCTGCGACGAACTCTGTGAGTCCTTCGCGCGTCCCCTCTTCTTGCCCCCGGGTTCGAAAGTCGCGGGTGTCCTCAAAGGTCCGCCGATCTCTCCAATTAGATCATGATCCGGATTGCTACTTTGCATGCAGATAAAGGACCCGCGTGCCCTTCGGTTGCGCTGTTACCAGGTTCGTCCAGCCTATTCGAGGGTGCGTGTAACCATTGGCCGACTTTCTTCGCCGGATCTATACTGTAGCACAACCTCGCTAAAATGCATGCAATCCACACGAATCCGGAGCGCAACCATTCCCGCGGCACAAAGTGCCCCGTTTGCGAGTAAGATGCCCGGAAGGAGCCGTTCATGAATCGCGTCATTGGGAAAGGTAGATACCTCGCGTTAGTAGCCTCCATGGCAGCCTGCGGAATTGCAGTCTCTCCGCTGCCGCTCAAGGCTCAGGCCAGTCAGAACACCGGGTCTGCACCAGCGAATCCGAAGCCGGCTTGGCCGCCCTCCGGGCCGGTTCCGAAAACGGCCGATGGAAAGCCCGACCTTTCGGGCGCCTGGGAGCCCAACGCCTTCCGTCAGAACGTGGATCTCCTTTCCACAGGCGTGGAAGTTCCCTTCCAGCCGTGGGCAGAGAAGCTTTACAAGCAGCACAAGGAGAATATCTCGCGAGAGGATCCGGAAGCGCGCTGCCTGCCCCCGGGAGTTCCGCGCATGAGCACGACGCCGTATCCGTTCCGGATCGCGCAGACGCCCGGCCTGGTCCTCATCGTGTACGAAGGCGGCGCACACATCTGGCGACAGATCTTCACCGATGGTCGCCCTCACGCGAAAGATCCCAATCCCTCCTGGCTCGGGGATTCGGTTGGACACTGGGAAGGCGACACGCTGGTCGTGGATACGATCGGGTTCAATGGCCTGACCTGGATCGATCAATCCGGTCTGCCGACAACGGATGCCCTTCACGTCATCGA
>CAYMHP010000027.1:15101-32052 GCA_964390225.1 uncultured Solibacteraceae bacterium | reverse complement strand
GGCAGAGTGGTGAGTTCAGCAGGCCGCGGCGCCTGGCGTCTCTTGGATTTCGCTATTTCACGCTGCCCCGAACCGACGTGCCTCGCACTTGCACGCCGATGCCCGGGCCGGGTACGGTCGCTGTCCCGGCGAACACGGCCGGCGTCCCATCGCTCTTGATCCCGCCGGCGCAGGAGAGACGGTAGGAAGTGGCCCCGCCCAAGGGGAACGTTCTGGCGGTGGCGCCCGGCGTATCTGCCGCCCGCGTCGAATACACTCCTGCGGAAGACCCGGTATCCACGTAGCACTGCATGGCTGAGTCCCGCACCGTGTAGTACAGATTCCCGGCTGCCGTCGATACCAGAGAATCCGGGACCAACCCCTGCGCCAGATCAAGGGCATCAAGATCCGCCCCAAGCGGCAGGCCGTCCGTTCCCGTATGCGTCGGCGAAGCTCCCGTCCAGCGGAAGGTGCTATCCAGATGCAAGTGATTGATGCGCCCGGTGGCTGTGCAGGGTGACACTCCGCCATCGCACGCCGTCATCATCGTGCCCAGCGATCCCCACTGGCCGGTGTCAGTCATATTCTTCGTGGAATCGGCCCAATTCGCAAGGACGCTGCTATCCGTCACGCCGGCCAGGATTATGTTATCGGAGAAGACCGAGGCCGGGTCGGCATCCGCTACTGGGTTGCTGCCGTCGCTTTGGATCTGGCTCACAAAGCTCTGGAACACGGTGGTGAATGAGGAGGTGTTCACTGCGGGTGCCGAGGTCCCTCCTCCCGAGGTCGTATCCAGACCACCAGCATTCGCGATCACATGCGTGTCTTTGCTGTAATCGAATAGGTTGTGCTGCATCCGCAGCCCGCTGATCCGGTTGCCGTAACCGACGATGATCGACGGCCAGACCCCCCGGTGAGAGCAGCAGACGGTGTTGTGTGAAAAATTCAGATCCTCAAGCCCCTGTCCAAGTTCTAACAAGAACCCGCCGCTGGAGCTGTTATTACCATAACCACCGTTCTGTGTTTGGACATATCCATCGAGGGCAGTGATGAGGTTGTTCGTGATCTTGTACCGGTGGCCGCCCTTCGCGGAGTAATTCACGCTGCCCGTTTCGTCACCAGTGATGAAGAACCCACCTGGAATGTTTTTCAGCGTGTTGTTGGTGAACTGAACATCCGCGATCGTGTTCTGCGAATTGCGACCCGTTTCCGATCTGGTCGACATCGCGATGGTCGGATTCAAGGAGCCTACGATGCCGCCATGCCATTGGTTCACGAAGAGATTGCCATCCGCCAGAACCCTTTCCCCATCCTTCAATTCCCACTGCTGGCGGGAATCCTGGTCCTGGTTGTTGTCTGCCGGACGCCAGGTACAGTAGTTGCGCCGGTAGGTGATATCCGTCGCGTGATTGAAGCCGTTCCCGCCCTGCACGAAGAAGCACATCGTCGTGGCGGCGATGTAGTTGTTATAGAAATTCATCCGCGTCGAGCCATCCCCCAATATCCCCTGCGCATAAGCCCCGCCGTAAGCGTAACTGCCTGGATACGCATAGGTACGGAAATAAGAGTTGGTGATCGCCACGTCGCTGCCAGTGACTCTTGATAATTGCGAACTCAGCCCGGAGAGCGGCTGATCGATGACCACCTGATCCATCACCAGATGATGCGCGGTAACAGGCCCGCTACCGACGGACACCACCCCGTAACTGGGAGAGTTCGGTAAAGTGCCTGCGGTGCCGGTGGCTTCCAGCTTTACACCGATCAGCCGCACATGCTCGGCGGTGAGGCCGAACTGGAAGGTGGTGGCGAAGTAAGAGGACGTGAGAAACGGCATCCCGGACAGGTCCCAGAGATTCGGATCGGCGCGGACGCCTAGCGGAGGGGATACCGTATTGGACATATAGTCCTTCCGCGCAGACCAGATGACGTCGATATAGCCACACCCCCCAGCTTGCCCAGTGCAGGCGCGCCCCTCAAATGTGCCAAGAGCCGCGTTGCCGAGATTGCAAGAGAATCCCGTTGGCAGCACGATGGCCACATTGCCGTTATCGGCGCGTGTCTTTGCCGTCGTGACGGCGGCGAGCAGCGTCGTGCAGTCCGTGACATTGATGGTCTGTGCGTACGTTACCGGGTTCGCGTTCGCTGCGGTGGCGATCGGCGCAGCTACAACCGTGCGATCCGCCGGCGCCGCCGTCGTAGTCAGGGTCCGGATCGCCGAGCATCCCTCCACCCCGCCAGCGCTCGAACAATAGCGGTAGTAGTAAACCGAGGAAGGCTTCAGCGCCCCGATCCACTGGCCGTGGTCCGTCGTGTATTGCAGGTTGCCGTAGTTGTGCTTGGTCTCCGTGTTCCAGCCGAAAGGCAAGATGGAGGAGGTGGAAAACTCGACCCGGTCATCAGTCGAACTGGCAGACGTGGTGACCTGCACTCGGCAGCCGGTATGAGTGCAAGCGTCCTCGGCCGGATTGCTGAAGGTAGCGGCTGCGGACGGGTTAACGATCAGGCTGAACGCCTGCGTTGCAGTCTGAGATGCGGAATCTGTCACGCGAGCCGTAAAGTTGCAATAACCCGCCGCCGAGGGCGCACCGGTAAAGCTTCCGCCGCTCCCGAGCGCCAAGGTTCCCCCGCCCGTGTTGCAGGCCGAGAGGCTGCCAGCGGAAATATCCCAAGTGTATGGAGTAGTCCCACCAGCTGCGGTGATCGCCTGGGTATAGGACGATCCTACCGTCGCGGTTGGCAGGAGAGTGGCGGTGATAACAGGGGGAGCGGAAGCATCCCCGCCCGCCCATGCGTCCGCCAGAAGATAGGAGCGCCCAAATGAGGCAACGCCTGCTGACCCTGACGAATACGTGGTGTCCGTGGCGGTGATGCGGCTGGTTCCATTCACCTTGCATGTCAGGCTGGAACCGGCCACGTCCAGTTTAATCACATCGCCGGTCGCGACAGTGTAACTGTATGTGCCGAGCGTGGCCCCGAGCGCTCCGCTGTCCAGTCGGATCAATGACACCGGGCCAGTTGAGTTGGTCGCCAAACAGCCATAAGCGCCCGTTCCGGTCTGGCGTACCGCAGGGCCGATGGAACCGCTGCCCGAACCGGATACGTAAGCAGTAACCTGCGCATACTGATCGGCGGCAAAGATATTGGCGCTCCAGTGCGCCAGCGAATAGCCGCTGCCTGCTGTCTGGTTAGCGTAACCGCTGGTGCCAATTCCGATACTCCCCGCATCCACGGTCCAGTTGCTGCCGAGCGAGGATCGGTTGAAGTCGTCCGTTACCGCCGTTGCGCCGTCAATCGTGATTGACATGGTTCCGCTGGTTGCAACGTCCGTGCCGCTGGTATACGTGAACGACAACCCCGAGAGCGTCGTCGCTGAGGTGGGCGTGCCCGTGATCGCACCCGTCGAGACATTTAACGCCAATTGCCCGAGCGATCCCGAGGCCAGTGTCCACGTGCCGCCCGCCGCGCAGCCGCTCTCTGCCAGGGTTTGGGAGTAGGACAGATTGATTTTGCCGTTGGGAAGAGTCGTGGTCGTGATCTGGCAATTGGAAACGCTGGCACCGAGGCTCCCCCTCGGCAAAATGAACCACTTGTAGTCGGAATTCAGTGATGTAAGACCCTCCAGGTGTGTCGCTACCCAGTTCCACGCCGCGCCGCCATTCGCCTCCCCAGCCAGCATCGCCATTGCCGCAATTTGTGGCTGCACGTCGGCGTCTGGATTGTATTGGTCATTGGTCCCAGTGCGACTCGCCGTCCATGTCGTCTCTGTCTGGCAATTCCCAGTGTAGGAACCTCCATTTGGATTAGCCACTCCGCAGCCGGATGTGAGATAGGCCCCGAGAACTTGAGCCCACGTGGAATACCATGCACCAGACGTATTGATAAGGGGGGTCGAATAAGCTCCAGCGAGGTATGGGTTGTATGTTGGATCGGTTAGAGGGCCAATCAGGTGCGGTGCGGCCCATGTGACCAGACTATTCGTGGGATAGCCAAGCTCTGCCCCGCGGCCTAATGCATAATCTAAATAATCGCCCATCCACGGTTCCAAACATTCCAGCACTGAAGTCGGTTCTATGATGCCAAAGCCGTCATTGCTATTGACGCTGTTATAACAGAGGCCGGATTTGCCGTTGCTCCAAAAGTGCAGGGCTGGAACTCCAAGGTTGACGGTATCAGTCCCGTCCCATGCGGACCAGAACTGGGAACCGGACGCCGGAAAAGCCGTGTTATACCCCCAATTCCACATCGCCGTGCAGGTCGAGCCGCCGCCGCTCGCGCACGCCAGCGCCCCGGTGGTGTGGCCGTGACCAGTCGTGACGATACGCTGACCCTCCCATAAGTCAATATTGTTATTTACGAAGGCCGTCCACATCGCCTTTTCAGGGGCGGCGTCTGGTGTGATCCATGCAAGTTCCTCACGGTGCAGCATTCCCCAACCTTGCCCGCGCAACTGAAGTATCTGGTTCCCCCAATCGGGCAGCCCTCCCTCCGTTCCTGTGGGTCCACGTGATCGGAACGTGCTAGTGTCGGCCCCAACGTAAGCCGTTGTCCACGCTTGAAAAAACGAGTCCTCGTCGTAATAGAAATGATCGCCCGTGACTAAATATGCAGAATAGAAAAATTGCGGAAGGTGCGCCACGTCAGCACTCCAGACTGCGCTCGTTGCTCCTACCGGAACGATCTTATCGGCCGTGGCACCATTGTTATATCCGCAGCATATATAAAGAGTCGGTCTGCTGGTAATGGACAGCACCCGACCGCAGCCGTTGGTGGAGCCGTAAAGCAACTTGGAGCAATTTCCCTCTCGATAGTGCACTTCGAAAGTGGAGGCGAGTTCCGTATTTCCCACAGTAACCGCACTCGGTCCGCCGGCTACGGTGCTCACCGTTCCATCCGTTCCGATGACTTCCTCCTGTGCCCGCACATCTCCCGACATCAGCCAGCGGATATTCCACCCCGGCATCGTGCCGATGTATTTGTGAGCACCACCGCCATTTTCCGGCTGGTCAATCTCGCCCACACTATAAAGGTCTTTTCCTGCGGAGTTCCAAATTGAGTATTGCGCGGCCAGGTCAGAACTGCTGACGGTTTTGCCGGTGTCGTAATTCGCGAGAGCCTTGGTGGATGCCAAATACGCAAGATTGTGGTTGTAAGCCGCCTCGGGCGGCGTCCCATTCAGCCAATAGACCTTCGTCCAGCGGGTCGCTGCGCGCATCGTGAGAGCGGTGGCCCTGGTATAGACCGTCGTACTGGGGCTGTGCCCGACGGTGAGCGCCATGTTGTCCACCGGCACGTTCTCCAGTTGCTCTGTGTTGGCGATCTCTCCAATAAATCGAATCCGTACCTGATGCGTGGTCGCCCAGAAGGTGGCCTCGAATTCCGGCCGGAACGCGCAGAAGGAATCGAACCCGAAATCATATGTGCTCGCGGCATTTCCACCGCAGGTGGTCGATTGCGAATGGTTGCCCAGGATCACCGTGGTGGCGATCGGACCTTGATTCCAATAGCACGCCGATACCCCGGTCTGGGTGGACCAGTTCACCGTATTGCAATCCGGAATGCTCGTGCTGTTCGTCAGCATCGTCAGCGCCGAATACGTGGCATCGGCGCCTTTCGTCACACCGGATTTAGTCAGGGAAATATGGGCGTCGAAGTTGTAGACGGCGTTCTCCATCTGCGCTTGAGTGAGTGGAGTATTCCCCACCGTCGTCCCGGCTGCAAAACTCACCGTTGAAACCTGGTTTACATTGAACGTCGGGATCAGGAATGAGATAACCGCGTGCTTGAGGGAATTATCGTCCCATCGTGCCCTCACATCGACTTGCGTGCTTACCGAAGTGCCATCCACTGTCGCTTGCGGGAGCGACCCATTTGGGATCTCGCCTTTTGCGAAGGCCCGGCCAATCTGCACCGGGTAGTTGGTTGTGGACGATCCCGTGTTCGTAATGGTGATTGAGTTGTTTGGCAGTTCCAGTTCGTAGCAGTTGTTGTCCCCATCATTGCAAATAATAGCCGCATCGAGACTGGGGAAATATTGCATTCTGCCATATGTACCCGTGGTTTGTACCGTCCCACTAGCATCTTTGGAATCGGGTGGTCCACCCGAATATGTCAGCGTTGAACATCTGTTCGTGTCCGGGTTGTAAATGTAAACCGTGTTGCCAAAGTTCGGCCAACCCACGATCCGATCCAGTGTTTGCCAATACACCAACCCTGGACTGACGGAACCCGATAAACCATCGCACGTCCCTGCCGTGTTTGATAGATCCTGTATCGTGTACGACCCACCGGAACTAACGTCCAGAGCATTTATTTGGGGCGTGCCCATTTGAGTGGAAGCATTACCAAGTTGAAGAGTCGTATTGTTTCCAAACCCGAAGATTTTGTGGCGCTTTGGGTCCAACACCCAATGTGCGTTGAACGCGACGGGGAAACTGGTCGTTAACGTTGTGTACGTGTTAGTTGAGGGATTATAGGACCAGACATTTGCTCCTGCTGTGCTGGCATAAAGGGCGCTAGACAGGAACACAAGTTGCCGAACGGGATCGTATACAGCAAGGGACTCTGGTCCTTGACCAACCGAGGAGCAACCTGAACAAATGTCTCGCGGGATAAGAGAACCGCCACCATTCGTAACCGGGTCCTGGGACGCCCACGTTAACGTTGGTAGATTCAATAACCAAGTGTCGCCAGCATGGGACCCATTTCCACAAGTTAAAGACCCACCATTCGCGAACATCTTATCGAGATTCGCTATGTACGTTAACCCAGAGTACGTATGGCGGTTGTTCGGTTCTCCATTTGTCTCTGTAGTCCAACATCCCGCTACCGGACCCGATGTGTCAGCGGTGGACCGCAGGGATGGGCTGTGATCCTTGATCCGACAAATAGCCGGAGCTGACGCCGCAGAACAAACAGCGGGAGAGCCAGGAAGCGTAGCACCGGGGGGATAGACTGCATAGACCTCGTTGCCGTTGTAGTTTCCGTGCCCGCCGCCCCAGATAATCATGCGGTTTCGAGTCGAATCGAAAACTCCTCCGCTCCACGTCTCAATAGCCCCGGTACAATCCCCCATCGTTCCGGTTGGGCAAACGCTTGTAAGGGTAGTATTGGGAAGTTGCGTCCAACCGGGTTGTGCGGCACTGACGCGGACAAAAGCAAACGTCAACACAAACCACATTATGAATTTTGTTTTCATAGGAGGATGCGCCTCTTTGTAACGTTGGAAGCGATGCCCGTCTTGAAAGTAACGGTGCTGCACGCCACGTAGGTCGCATTGGTTCTCGCCCAGGTTGCAGCATACGTGCCTGTCGTGTTCACAAGCAAAAATGCTGTGCCTCCATTCGTAAAACCTCCATTCGTCGTCCACGGTGAAGATACCGTCGCATTGCCGCTCTGACCGGAGCCGCTCGTCACCTCCGTGGTTAAGAGCACCTCATTCGGACTGGTCGTACTCACAGATGGACAGGTGAAGCCGGAGGGACTGGCACCGGTCGCTGCGGTTTGATCCACGGAAGCGGTGGAAGGAAGATTCAGATCATAAGCTGTAACGCCAGTGTAAGTTCCGCTAGCAGTGACGCAAATACTTGTGGCTGTTCCCGCAACGTTTATACTGTGCCACCAAGTAATGTAATTTGTCCCGGCATCGGCGGCACCGATGTGAGTAAATGCGTCTATCGGTGTGCCTGGACTACAGCCAGTGGAACTATCAATAAGAGAAGAGAGTGTATGATTCTGCGCCGTCACAGCAATCGTGTGACCGGCTGGCACGCTCATCGTGATCGTGCAGGATGTGCCGGTCCCTGTGCTACAGTAACCGACCTGGTTGATTCCTACCGATCCGACCTCTATGAGAGCGATAGCCCCCACTAGCGCCGTTTCGGAACCCGATGAGAGTGTCCACGCCGGGGCGGCATAAGACGTAACGTTCGCTGAATCCGCTAGAGCAATCGGCAAGCTGGTTCCGTCTCGAATCGCGTACAGACCACTGATCGAACCAATGCCCAGACTTGGCCCATAAAACGTTTGCACGACATGCGCCTTCCCCGAAAACGAAAGGCTCGGAGCGAGATGCGTATTGCCGCTAGTGAGCGATGCGGCTTTGCAATCGCCAAATGCCGGCATCAGATCATCGCTGACCTCGATGATGTCGGCGTGCCACGTTGCCGTAGGCGCGGACGAGAGAGTGATCGTGTAAGAACCATTTCCCCCAGGACCGGCCAGAGTGTAGGCGTGGTCTAGGTTGCGCGCGCCGTCCGTGACACTGCAACTCAGCGGCGTAGCACAGCCCGCACAAACCCAATTGCCAGAGGCATTACTACCGGCGACGCCGGAAATCGTAATCGGGGTAGCGGACGGTGCCCAGATCACCGCGATTAACGGATGCGGAGCCGCAGTCGTGGTAACGGTTACCACACATGTCGCGGAACCGGATGCGCAGGCATTATTACTGTTGTAATGAAGCCCGCTCCACGTCGCCCAGGTCGGTGTCGAGAGCAGCGCAAACAGAAGCAGGGTTTTGATTCGCATGCTAGTTCACCGTCCCGTAGGCGAAGACTTTGAGATCTTTTGTCGAGCCGTTTGCCGTGCCGGTGATGTCGAGCACCGCCCCTGCCGCTACAGCCGTGTTTGTCATGCTGGCCGCACTGATGTAACCGGTTGAGCCGTCCGTGGTGGAGCGGCTATAGGAACCGGCCACTACGCAGGTGATCGTGAACCGCGCGCTGCCGCCAACTGATACTACAATCGTTTGCGAACCCGTATCGGAAATACAGGATGCCTCCGTCAAGGTCTTCGCATTCGCATCATTAATCGACGCTGCAAATGCTGCCGTGAAGTCCGCTGCCTGAAGCACACCCGCCGTACCCGTACCGGGAAGTTCATCCCCGAGGATACGAACTGCGGTCGATGGCTTTGCGGTTACCGTGCAAAACGATCCCAACGTACAGGTTTGCCCGTTGACCGTCGTAGAAGCGTTGGAGGCTGCTTTGGTTGCTAAACCAGCATCTACATAGGCCGTCGTCGCCAATCCTGTTCCGCCAGACAATTGCCCTACCCACGTCCCCAAGGCAGAATCAAACACAAACGTATGTGTGAACGATGCGCTAGCGGTCGTTGGGAAACCAACCGGGCATCCCGTGACCCTAGTTCCACAGGTGATGGTCGTTGTCGGAGTCGTTGATCCCTGGACAAACTCCACCGTCTCTGTCTCCGAATCAGACGGCGATCCACCAAATGTGATCGTGCAGGACGCCTGATTGTTGAGATTAACTTTCCTTACCCTGCCCGTGCTGATCGTCACTGCTCCGGCAGAGCAAGTGTCTCCCGTGGCTAGTTGCCCGCCCCGCACAACACCACCAATCAGTGTTTGTCCGTTGATTGTATTCGCTAGGAGGTCGGCGTACCCACTGTCCGCCGCATTTCGCGCCGCCAGCGTGCCACTATAGTTGTTCCATCTGGGACCGCTGTTTCCGGAATCGATCTGAAACGTTCCGGAGGTCGTTCCCGTATCCGTATTCTGCGTGTGGCCCCCAGAACCCCAGGCCATGGGCAGACAGTTTCTGCCATCGATGACAACCGGGGTCAAACTCGAGATGGTGAGAGCTTGGTTGACGACAGTGGCCTGCGCGGCGGGTAACACGATGCAAACATCCGCGCTCAACGAGGAGGCCCCGTAAATTCGCGTGTCGTTACTGCCGTTGACCGCCAGTTCCGGGAAAATAATGGCTGCCTGGGACGTCGCGTCTCCGCAGGAAAGCACTCCGCCAGAGACTTTGCAGCCCGACGAGACGACTTTCCCGTTCGCATCGAAAACCGTGACCGTATCCTGGGTCTTGCTCCCGGAAACGCGAAGAATCGCCGCATCCACCGGTTCATAAACACCGGAATGGGTATGCCCTACGGCCGCCTTCCCGTCGAGCGCCGTCTGTAGTCCCGTCGTATCGGCAATGAGGTGCACGTGAGAGAGCGCGGCGTATGTCGTTCCGTGATTGTGATCGCTCCGCGCGGGCGTCATCGCAGATCCGGATCCCGCCAGGTTCGCTTGGCGGAGGATGCTCGAGTCCACCGGCTCATAGACGCCGCTATGATCGTGGCTGAGGGGCGCCTTGCCGTCGATTTGTGTCTGGACCGCCGCCGTTACGCCATGCACGTAGCTCATCTCCGTGGGCGTGACGCTCGCGATTGAATGGCCATTCATGTTCAGATTGCCGCCCAGTTGCGGACTCGTATCCTGCACCAGCGCCGTCATGCCGCCCGAGGATGGAGGCAACTGGCTGCCCGGCACTTTGCCATCGCTTCCCAGAGACGCGAATCCGTTCGGCTGTCCCTTACCAGCAGCATCTTGTTTGGCATCGAGCGCACCCTGCAGGCTGCCGACGTCCGCAATCGAATGCGAATGGCTGGCTGCGGCTTTCCCGTTCAACTCCGCCTGTAGTCCCGATATATCAGCGATCAGATGAACGTGAGTCGCCGGCGCCTTCGAATCGAGCGCTGACTGCAGTCCCGTGATGTCACCGAACAGGTGCACATGGCTTAGCGGGGCCTTGGCATCGAGCGCCGCCTGCAAACCCGTGGTGTCGCCGAAAACATGCGCGTGGGCGAGCGGCGCTTTTCCGTCCAGGCTAGCCTGTAACCCCGTAATATCAGCAACCAGGTGGACATGAACCAGCGCGGCCTTTGCGTCAATGGCCGTTTTTAGGCAGCCGAAATTACTATTGAACTTGGCGAGACTGGCCGCCGGCTTCTCGTCGGGTATGACCACCGGGCATTGCGCGGACAGCACTGCCGCGCACGCAAACAATAAGAAGACATCTTTCATTGCAATTGGCTCCAAGTTACGTTATCGAGTTGACTCCAGGTCAGAAACGTCAGCTGGCTCCATGTCTTGCCAACCACAGACGGAACCGTGCCTCCGCTCCCCGGTGGGCACGGCGCCGCGACCACCTTCCCCCCGAAGGTCATCAGGCAGAGCCCGTCGGGCAATTGACTGGCATCGATCTCGACATCCTGAACCTGCACGGGCGCCGCGGAGGTGGGAACGATCCACGTCACGGTTCGCCGGGCTCCGTTTGACAGACGGTATGTAACGTTGTACCCGGACGGCGGAATGCTCGTATCGTTGGGTTCTAACATTATCGAGAGGAAGCCCTGTTCCAGCTCGACCGTCAAGGTAATCTGTTCTACGCGCGTGCCGTCGACGGCTGTGAATGGCGTGATCGGCGCCACGCTAACCGTTCCGCTTGCGGGACGGCCCGCGGCATCCACGATTTTGCCTCGAACCAACGTACCCGCCGTAAGCGAACACGCCATCATGGCGAAGAGGACCGCTGCTGGTTTCATGATTTGTTCGGCGCTGCCCGCGATTGTCAGCCCCAGGCGTCTCGCCGACTTGACCTTAACACCAGCGTTCACTGATCAGGCCTGATAGTCCTTAAATGTGATTGAATTTATTTGAAAAAGGCCTTCGCAAACTGATGTGAACGCCGGTTTCGAACTCTTCGAAATCATCCATTTGCTATGATCCAAGAAGCCCATGGGACTTTCTGAAGCGCGGCGTGCAACCGGCGCTGCCCTGCGCCTCGCGGCCGGGATCCTGCTCTTCTTCCCTGTCGCGCGACCCGCCACGCTCGCGGATTACCAGCAGAAGGTCGGCGTGTATGTCTGGGGAAAATTGGGCGGTGGCTTAGCCGGAGCGGCCGCGGATCTGAGACGTTTGGGCGCCGACCGGGTTGTCCGAGTGTACATCGGCCCCTCCGCATCATGGGATCCTTCCGGCAAGAGCGATAACTCGCCCCTTGACGTGAAGGTGCAGCGTCCCGATTACAAGGCGTTCCTTGCCGGGTTCCGCGTCGTGATGTTCACCGCTTATGACAGCGCCTCCTTCGAGCGATACAAATGGGGCCACTTGGACGCACAGCACCTCTCGGCAACGCGGGAAGAGTTCCGCCGTTTTACCCTGGAACTCGCCAAGACACCTGGCCGGAAGATCATTTCGAACTGGGAGTTTGAGAATGACTGCCACGCCGACCAATGGGATGCCTGCGCGGAGTACTATCAGGTGCGCCTGGATGGCATCGTGGAAGGCCGAAAGCAGGCCCATGCCTTGCGGCTCCCGGGTGAAATCCTCACCGCATTTGAGTTTCTGGTGGTTCCTGGCTTTAAGGGCAAGCCCTCCGGCCTGGCGCAGGTCGGCGCCCGGCTGAAAGGCGTTGACTACATCTCATACAGTTCGTGGTGGTCTATCGGCGCTGACGCCGATACGGCAAAGGTATACAAGGATTTCGAATACCTCGCCGGCTTCCTCCACGATTTCGCCGCGAAGAATAGAATCACGACGCACCTGATCGTCGGCGAATTTGGAGAGTACTGGAATCTTCACCCCCACGCCGACCGCATGAAGGCGCTCATTGATGCCAGCCTCGACCACGGTGTCGACTACCTGTTCAATTGGGTCTTGTACGATCAGCCTGGCAATAAGGACGAATGGGGCCGCGACGCATCCCACTTCGGGAAATATACTCTCGAGCGCACGCTCACACCGCAAGGCAAAGATTTCCGCGCATGGTTTGTTGGCCCTTCTACAACCCGGGCGCCCGCCCCGAAAGCCGCCTCCGCAGCCGTTGGACCCTGATCCCATGCAGTCGCTCGCTACCTCGCCGAAGTCCGCCGCTACGCCCTCCTCGCACAATCGCGTTTCCGAATTGGATGGCGTCCGCGGAATTGCGATCCTGCTGGTTCTGGGATTCCACTTCATACCCGCAACGGGCCCGCTACACTTCCTGGCGTTCTTGTTTCAAATCGGGTGGACCGGAGTCGATTTGTTTTTCGTTCTCAGCGGCTACTTGATCACCGGCATTTTGCTGGATAGCGTCGGGCGTCCCTCGTATTACCGTAACTTCATCGTCCGCCGCACGCTGCGGATTTTTCCCGTCTACTTCCTGAGCCTCGCGATTTGCGCCATCCTCACTTATTGGCCCGGCCCGATCCGCTGGAAGGATTTTTTCTCGGCCGGCGGCTGGTGGTACGTCAGCTATTTGGGAAATTTTCAGGTCGCCGTGCAGAATGGGTGGCCGGCGCTGTACCTGCTAACTCCGCTGTGGTCTTTGCAAATCGAAGAGCAGTTCTACCTGAGCTTTCCGTTTATCGTGAAGGCGGCGAAGCGGAAAACATTGGCCATGATTCTCTTCGGCTCTGTCCTGGGGGCCTTGGCGCTACGCACGGCGCTTGCGCTGGCGATGCCCAAAACAATTTTCGCGGCGTACGTGTTGATGCCTTGCCGGATGGACGCGCTTGCCATGGGTGGCCTGATTGCGATCGCCAGGCGGGAAGCCCCCGAATGGCTCAATCGAAGTTGGATCCCCTGGGCCACGGGTCTCTGCGCGGGCGTTTTTGTGCTGATCTGCGCGATCTGGAAGCCCTCGCCGTGGTCCGTCGCCATGCGGACGGTCGGCTACACGGCCCTCGATCTCGCTTGTGCCGGCGTTCTCGTCATGTTGATCGCGATGAAGCAGCGCCGGCTGGTGGCACTCTGCCGGCTGCGAATTCTCGTGTGGATCGGCACCATCTCCTACGGGCTGTACCTGCTTCACGTCCCGGCCGCAAACGTGGAACGCCGTCTGTTGCCGAACATCGTGAAACTGGCTCCGAATGGCTCTGCCGAGTTACTCGCTTCCGTCGCCGCTGGAATTGCCGCTGCTGCGTTTTCCTGGTGGCTCTTCGAATCCCCTATTTTGAGGCTGAAGGAGCGCTTCACGGTGCGCACTTGAAGCCTCGCGCGGCCGGGCCCGGCTAGTTCTTTGGATCGAGGATAAAAGTAGGCGCGAGGCCCTCTGCCGAGGAGAAGCCGCTCTTGCCGCTCGAAAGCCAACTGGAGCAGCCCTGAACCTTACCCAGGTATGCGTGCGGATGCACATCCACCTGTAGCTCCCGAAACTCCAACTGTCCGAAGCTCATCAGCGGGAAGACCGAGCGCACCGGCTCTACCCGCTCCTGTACGACATAGGGCGTCCGCATGGCCTGCTTCAGCGCGCGCTCCCAGCCTGCATCGTCCATCTCCCAGCCGAAGTAGCTGTGCTGGTCGCTGTAATCGTCGTTCGGTTTCAGCGCCAGCCGCTCGCGGTTCCGCGTGATGAATTCGGTCAGATCGATGGTTCGATCCTCATATGTAGTCTTCGTTGCGGCCACCAGCCTGGTCCACGGTACGTGCTCGCGAATGGCCTTGCGTTCCGCCGCCGGGAATTTCGCGATCAGCGATTCATCGGTGAGGAGCCCGAACATTGCCTTCTTGTGCGCCAGCTCCGAGCGGAAACTGTTCACGACGCACACAGCACGGTCGCGGTACGCTTGCACCAACGGATGGGCGAGATCGAAACGGATCAGGAACTCCTGCACGCCAAGCCGGCGATACACCAGATTGATCTCGAACGGCCCTTTGCGAAGCACGCCGTTCCGGTATTCCAGTTGTTCGGGCGAGACGATCTCGACCGAATAGCCTTCCTGCCGGAAGTAGTCGCGGAACAGTTCGTACTCGCTCTGACCGGAGTGATACGCAGGCCGGAATTCCACGATGGCGATGTTCGGTTTTTTTGTCCCACCGAACTGCTTATAAGCCTTCAGCAGCGCCTGTAACAGATACTTCCTGCCGCCCACCTTGGTGAGCGAAAATTTCTTCCGAAGCTCTTTGACCGGAGCGATATCGTAAAACAGATCGGCCAGCGCGTCGGCGTATCCGGCGCCGGTTGGAGAATCGGCATTGTACTGCACGACGTGCAGATGCCCATTCGAGAGGTGCGAATCGAGCCGCGCCGCAACCTCCAGTGATTGATAGCCGGGATCGATCGATGCCAGCATCTTCTCCGCGGGCAGCAATTCCAATCGCGAGAGCAGCGCCGGAGTCGTCAACACCATCTGCTCCATGCGATCGATCGCCCCGATGAGGGCCTCGCTTGTCCGGACCAGATTTTCGTACTGGCGTCGTGAGATAAAATTAGGACGTAGGAACGGGCAGATCAAACGCCCGCCTGCGGAGAGGCGGCTTTCCTCCATGCGGCGGTGTAACGCTTCCGCCCACGATAGATCCCGGTAGGGACCGGCCTCCAGCAACTTGTTGTACTTGACGACGGCGTCGTCCAAATAGGACATTTGCGGCTTGTGAACCTTGTTCTACCATCGAGTATCCCACAGAAGCGCCGAAAACTAAACATTTACATGCGGTAATCGGTCTTCAATCCACTGATTATAAGAAACTTAGCTGCGCAGCGCCCTATCGAAAGAACAGTCCGTCCAGGGTCGCGTTTCCGGCAGGATTGGTATTGGTGATCCGGATGACGACGTGACCGCTCAGGTTCCAAACCCAGTATTGCCCGCCCGCGAAACCGCCCACGGATCGCGTATCGAGCACGGTTCCGTTCCCATTCAGGATATCCACTCGTTGCGTGCGGCCCCCGCCGTAACTATCCCAATCGAGGAAATAGAGCGCCACCTGGTGGACGCTCGTGTCCGTGAGATTGATGTCCACCGTCATCGTGCTGTCCGTGTACCAGCAGGACGCGATCCGGTCCGTCGCCGAGGACGGTTTTTGCAAGGCCCGAAGATCGGTGGTCGAGCCCTGCCACACATAGAACAAGTTGCCCGACGGGCTGACTGTCGCATAGGACGGGTAGGTGCCGGCATCGCCGATTACGTTGTAACCGTCCGCCCCGTAGATGCCCTTCCATGTTCCTTGGGTCGTCGAGTCCACTCTGAGAAACGCAGCCGTGGCGGGCGGCGGTCCAACTGCACCCGCGCCCCCAAAAAATACGCCGGAAATCACCGCATTCGAGGAAGAATTGCTGTTCGTAATGCGAATGGCGACGTGCCCGCTGAGGTTCCACACCACGTACTGCCCACCCGCAAAAACAGTCACCGACCGCGTGTCGAGCACCGTTCCGTTCGCGTCCAGGACATCCACCCGTTCCGAGCGGCCCCCACCGTAACCATCCCAATCGAGGAAATAAAGCGCCACCTGGTGCGTACTCGAATCCGTGAGATTGATGTCTACGCTCATTGTCCCCGGCGTGTACCAGCACGCCGCAAGCCGGTCGGTCGTCGAAGAAGCCTTCTGCAGCGCCTGCACCGCGCCAGTGGAACCGGCCCAGATGTAAGACGAGTTGCCGGTTGGGGTGACCGCCGCGTAGCTCGCATTCACAGCCGTATCGCCAATGACGTTATAGCCGTCCGCTCCGTAGACGCCCTTCCAAGACCCGGCAGTCGTCGAATCCGTCCGTAGGAATGCAGCGGTCCCCGTGGGAGGTTGACTGACCGCACCGCCGGCTCCGAAAAACAGGCCCCCGATCACGGCATTTCCCGACGGGTTGGTGTTCGTGACGCGAAGCGCGACGTGTCCGCTAAGGTTCCACACCAGGTACTCCCCGCCTCCAAAAGCCGACGCCGGTCGGGTATCCAGCACTGTGCCGTTCGCGTCCACGACGTCTACTCGCTGCGTTCTGCCGCCGCTGTAGCCATCCCAATCGAGCATGTAGAGCGCCACCTGATGGCGATTGGTGTCGCGGAACTGCAGGTCGATGAGCATCGCGCCTGAGGTGTACCAACAGGACGCGATGCGGTCACTGTAGGAACCCTTCTGCAGTGCGCGGACGTCGCCGGTCGAACTTGCCCACGTGTACGCCAGATTTCCCGAAGGGCTCACGCCGACATAGCTCGGGTACGCAACGGAATCCCCGATCACGTTATAACCATCAGCTCCGTACGCGCCCTTCCAAGTTCCCTGGGTAGTCGAATCCGCCGCCACAAAGGCCGCGGTTCCGGTGGCCGGAGGAGGGGCCGCACAGGTCGCAAGCGCCTTGTTGACGTTCAGGCGGCCACCGGTGGCCGTCACTCCAGAGAGGCTCGCCACCGGATCGACGCTGGAGAGCAGCGCGTTCTTCAGGCTGGCAGTGTTCAAAGAACACCGCGACAAGACCAGCATGGCGGCCCC
>CAYMHP010000027.1:0-15091 GCA_964390225.1 uncultured Solibacteraceae bacterium | reverse complement strand
CCCGGAAACATGCGGCGTCGCCATCGACGTCCCGCTCGCGTATCCATACGCCGAGTTGGGCAGCGTGGAGAGAATGTTCACGCCGGGGGCGCCGAGTTGGACGGTGTTTCTCCCGTAATTGGAGAACGAGGCCAAGGCATCGGTGTTTGTGGTCGCCGCAACGGCGATGAGATTCGGCGCGTTGTAATCCGCCGGATAAAACGGCGTGGTGTCATTGTTGGACGCGCTGTTGCCGGCAGCGGCCACGAAGAGCACGTCCGCATTGTTGGCCTTGTTGATCTCGTCCAGCAGAGCCTGGTCGCCGCCGGTTCCTCCCCAACTCGCCGAAATGACGCGAAGGTTCGAATTACCGCCGAAAATGGTTTTCGTCTGCAGCGCGAACTCGATGGCGTCGATCGCATTCGAGGTCGAGCCGGAACCCGTGGAATCCAGAAATTTCAGTCCCATGATGCGGGTCGTCCAGTTCACGCCGGTAACCCCTAAGCCGTTATTCCCCGCGGCGCCGATCGTCCCGGATACATGCGTGCCATGGTTGTTGTCGTCTCTCGGATCGCAGGAACGGGCGACCGCGTTATACCCGTGCGACCCCGCCGGGCACGTCAGCGTTCCCCAACTGAGCGAAACCGTGAACGCGGATGGAGCCGACCAGACATTTCCCGCCAGGTCGGGATGGGTGTAGTCAATACCCGAGTCGACTACGCCAACGACGTTCGCGGTGCTGCCTGTCGTGAACCCCCAGGCCGCGGTGGCGCTGATGTCCGCACCCGGCGTAGTCGTATTCTGCAGCGCCCACTGGGAGGAGAAGCTCGGATCGTTAGGAACCACGTCGGCCTTGAGCACGTAGTCCGGCTCCGCGTACAACACCGAGCTGTGACTCTTCAGATATCCGAGCAGAGCCTGGACATTGAGGCTCTTGGAATGAAGGACGTAGAGATTCAGGCTGGAACTGAGGTTCCGAAGATCGTCAGCGTCTCCGAGTTGCTTCAGTTGCTGCAAGGTGGTCGCCAGCGGGGTGCTCGCGCCCGGACGCAGCCGGATGATCGCCTGGCGCGCCATCGCTTCGTGTCCATTGCTAATCTCGGTTTGCGCCTGGATTCCTGAGGAAACTGCAAAAATAAGAGCTACGAATACAAAAAGACGTTTAATTTCCATGCTTGGGCCCGTGGATCTGTAGCCGTTAGGACGGATACAGAAGCGCGAGTTTAGCATCCCGAGAGCACGATTGCACCTCAAAATTGACTAGTATTTTTCGCCGAATAAATGTGGGCCTTTAGTTAGTTTGTTGAGGATTCAAAGTGGGGCGGGCTTTCAGCCCGGGGCCGACTTTCCGTCGGCCCACACGTGCCACAGGTCTGGTCAAAGCACTTCGGAATTCACGAGACTCGCGCCCCCGCCTGGCGCACCCGGTTACTTCTGGTTAGTCTCTTTTGCGAGGCGGACGCGCGCGCTCTCGATCTTCTTGTTGATCTTGGCCATGTCCTCCGGATCCACCTCGGAGGGCGCTCCTACCCTGTACCGCTGGATCGAAGTTTGCCACTGGCTGATCGCTTCCTTGGTCTTTCCCAACTTGAAGTAGAGATCGCCCAGATGATCATGCACCGTCGGATCGTCTCCGATCCGCTCCACTGCTCGCAGCAGCGGCGCCTCGGCCTCATTCAGCTTTCCTTGCTGGTAGTAGACCCAGCCGAGGCTGTCCAGGTACGCGCCGTTGTCCGGATCGAGATCGACGGCCTTCTTGATGAGCTGATAGGCTTCGTCGAGCCGCATGCTCCGGTTGGCCAGCATGTAACCCAAATAATTGAGCGCGCCGGAGTTCTCCGGATTCGCCTGCAGGACTTTCTGGAATTCGGTCTCCGCGGCATCATACTTCTTCATGCGCTCGTACATGGCGCCGCGCATGAAGTCGATCGTTTCCGTGTCGCTCTTGGCTTTTGAAAGCTTCGCCGCGTCGTCGAGCGCCTTGGCTTCGTCGGCATAGCGCTTGCCCTTTTCGTAAAGCTGGGCGAGCGCCAGCAGAGTTTCCCGGTCGGGCTCCTGTCCCTTAGTAGTTCCCCGAACTTCGCTGACGGCCTCGTCCACCTTGCCCCGATCTGCCATTAGGGAAGCGTGCGCCATAATTACCATGCGCTCGTTCGGGAACTTCTTCAGAGCCGCGTCCGCCTCTTTGGCGGCCGTATCGAAATCCTTCGCGGCGCGGTAGGTGTCGATGATCTGGACGGCTACGCGCGGCGCGCCTTCTGAATCGAGCGCGCTAATCTGCCGGAAGGCATCGATGGCTTGGGGATACTGGTTGGAATCGCGATACAGGACACCCAGTTTCTCCAGCAGCATGGCCCGGTTGCTCGCTTCGGCGGCCGAATAGTTCTTCTTCGCCGTGCTGTCCAGGATCATTTTCAGGCTGGCGATGGCCTGATCGCTTTTCCCTTGGGCTTCGAGAAGGTTTACTTCGGCGTAGCGCACTTCGAGGTTGTCCGGATCGAGCGCCTTGGCCTGTTTCAGGGCCTCCTGGGCCTTCGCGAAATCGTGCTTAGCGCGATAGATCTCGCTCATCCGCAGCCGTAGCACAGTGTCTTTGGGGTCTTCCGTCGCGAGTTGCTGATACATCGTCAGCGCCTCGTCGAGCTGCTCGGAAAAGAACAGATCCTGCGCCAGTCCCCGCCGAATCCGCTTGTTATCGGGAGCCGCGGCCAGCGCGCGCCGCAGTGCGTCCGCGGCATCCTTGAAGTCGCGCGTCTGCTCGTAGGCCGTAGCCAGCGCAACCAGCGTGCGCTCTTCGGGATTCTTGTCGGTCGCGGCTTTGAGCTTCTCGATGGCCCTCTTGGTGTCCCCAAGATCGGAATAGAGCATCGCCAGCCCGGTGAGGGCATCCTCGTTGCTGGCATCCACCTTGAGGGCGTTGTTGTAAGCCTTCTCGGAATTCACCGAATCGTTGGCCACCCGGTAGAGCCTGCCGAGAATCACCCAGCTCTCGGCATCCTTCGGATCCTTTTCAGTGATCTTCTGGTACTGCTCGGTGGCGCGCCGGAGCATGTCCTCATTGATCTTGCCCTGCTGCGCGTCGCCGATCATCCGCGTGTAGATGCGGCCCAGCATGCGGCGCGCGTCCAGGTTCTCGGGGTTCTGTTTGAGCAGGCTCTCGGCCTCGGTGACTGCATCGCGCAACCGGCCCGTCTGAATGTAGATGTCCGTCAGTTCTTCGAAAATGATTCCCGCGGAGGGGTCCTGCTTGAGCGCTTCCTGGTAATACTGAATCGCCTTGGAGATGTACTCGTTGGAGTTCCCGTAGGCGCCTGCCAGTTCCGCGTAGAGGCGTCCCATGGCAAAGTTATAGTAAGCGCCGGATCGGTCCTCCGGCGGCGAATTCGGAGTCGTACGCGGCGTCTGCGCAAACGCGACGCATCCCACTCCGGCAAGCAAAAACAGCGCTCTGGAAAAACGAATCATGCGGTTTACTTTCCTTCGACCCGCGGCAGGCCCTCTCAGAGGTCGAAACCCTCAGTACCCATTGTATAACGGCCCCTACCGGGCAATTCCGGAGTTTTCGTGAGCTTCGGGGCGGCCGCTGGCGAAGCCTCTCGCTTGGATGCACCCGCACTCCCCCTGGTTGCCGTATTGGGCCCAACGGGCTCTGGGAAAAGCGATCTCTCGCTGCTCCTCGCGGAAACCTTTGATGGAGAAGTAGTAAACTGCGACTCGCTGCAGATCTACCGGTACTTCGACGTCGGGACGGCCAAGCTGCCACTCTCGGAGCGCCGCGGGATTCCCCACCATCTCATTGATGTCGTAGACCCTGACGAGGTTTTTTCGGCCGGCGAGTACGCCCGCGCCGCGCGCCAGGTCCTTCGCGAAATATCCGCTCGCGGACGGGTCCCCATCGTCACAGGGGGTACGGGCTTCTACCTGCGCGCGCTGGTCGATGGCCTTTTTGAAGGGCCTTCGCGGGACCAGCATCTCCGTAACCGGCTGACCCGCCGCGAACAGCGCCGCCCGGGCAGCCTGCATCGCCTGCTGACCCGCTTCGACTCCGCATCAGCCGCAAGAATCCATCCCCATGACGTGCCAAAAGTGATGCGCGCGCTTGAGGTCTGCCTCCTGACGCGCCAGCCCGCAACCGACTTATATGAAACGGGGCGCAATGCGCTACAGGGTTATCGGACGCTCAAGCTCGGGTTGCTTCCCGACAGGGATCTCCTCTATCAGCGCCTCGATCTACGCTGCCGGCGAATGTTCGAATGCGGGCTGGTTGAGGAGGTTCAGCAGATTCTCTCGCTCGGATTCCCGGCGGCCTCGAAACCATTCGAGTCGCACGGCTACAAACAGGCGATGCAACTGCTGAATGGGGAGTTGACGTTGAAAGAGGCGATCAATTACGCGCAACGGAATACGCGCCGCTATGCCAAACGGCAAGTCACCTGGTTCCGCCGCGAGCCCGGGCTCCAATGGCTCAGAGGATTTGGCGAAGAACCTCACGTCGGCTCCGAGGCGCTCGAACGCACCCGGCTATTTTTAACAGATATGGCACAAGATTCTTGGGAACGTTTTTGAGGTTCATCCGTATTATCTGCTGTAACGGGATCCCGAAACAAAAACACCACCAAATGAAAGGGACTAATTGAGATGAAGAGGAGATTTCTGCTCGTATTCGCGGTCGCCGGACTGGCCATTGCCAGCGCCAAATCATACGCGGTGAAATTGTTTGAACCCGCTTTGCTCGGAACCACACAACTCTCCCCCGGCGAATACAAGGTTGAAGTCGTCGGCGACAAAGCCGTGGTCAGCAACGGCAAGATGCAGGCCGAGGCCCCCGTCAAGATGGAGGAGAATGGCGCGAAGTACAGCTCCACGACGGTCCGCTTCACCAACGGCGACGGCAAAATGCACATTCAGGAGATCCACCTCGGCGGAACGAAATCGAAACTCGTCTTCAACGAGTGACGTTCAGGCCAACCAGCTCGAGATTTGCCGCTGAAGACCGACCGTCCAGGTACCCCGACCGTTCCCAGCAGGCAGGCCGTTCAACCGGCCTGCCTCTTCCGAATCCTTTCCTCATCGCGCCGTGCGCATTCTCCGGGCGATTGCCTTGCCGCGGCCAATCGGCTAAAGTAAGTTTTCTGCCTATGACTGTCCGCTAGCGCCTGTCCTGATGGTGTTCCCTCCCGCCCCGGGCTTGGTGTCTCTCCTTGCATTGCATCGCCAATTCACTGGAGCGAACAGTCATGCTACTGGAATCTATCGGCGCGGATACGGCCGTCTATCGCGCCTTCGAAGACTATGCTGCGCGGGGGCTGTTGCTTGCCCGCGTGGCCAGTTCACAACGCGATCGTTACCGCCTGCTCAGCGAATCAGGCGATCTGCTGGCAGAACCATCCGGTTCCCTGTGGCATCGAACACCAGGCCCGGCCGGCATGCCGGCAATTGGAGATTGGGTCGCCGCGCGCGTGATTGGCGCGCAGCAAGCCATCGTGGAAGCCGTGCTGCCACGAAAGACCCTGTTCTCCCGCAGAGCGGCGGGGCGACGGGAGCACGAACAGCCCCTAGCGGCCAATATCGATCTCGTCTTCCTCGTGTGCGGGCTTGACGGAGACTACAACCTGCGCCGGCTCGAGCGCTACCTGAGCCTCGCGGCCGAAAGCGGCGTCAAACCCGTGGTGGTGCTCAACAAGGCCGATCTCTGTGCAGATATCGCAGGGAAGATTACGGAGACAACCGCCGTGGCCCGGGGAGCACCGGTGGTGCCAGCCACTTCAAGAACGCCGGAGGGAATTCGAAAGCTGCGGGAATTCCTCGACTATGGGCGCACCGTCGCGCTGCTTGGCTCCTCCGGCGTGGGCAAATCGAGCATCGTCAATTGTCTTCTCGGCGAGGAGCGCCTCCGGACAAACGACGTAAGGGAGTCGGATAGCCGCGGCCGCCATACGACCACTCATCGGGAGTTGATCCCTCTACCTGACGGTGGGGCGCTGATCGATACACCTGGGATGCGGGAATTGCAGCTCTGGGCCGGAGAACAGAGCATCGACGAAACGTTCGATGAGATCGCTGCGGCCGCTTCCGCCTGCCGCTTTCGTAACTGCTCGCACTCCGGCGAAGACGGCTGCGCAATCGCCGCGGCGCTCAAAACCGGACTCGTGACCGAGGCACGCTGGAACAGCTATCGAAAACTGATCGCGGAAGCGAGAAGGCACGAAGAGATGAGCGACCGGGTTCGAGCCGCGGAAGCAAAGAAGAAAACGAAGGCGATCCACAAGCGGCTGCGCGCATTTTATCGGCAGAACGAGCCGTGAGCCGCCGGTCTGCCGTCGTAGGTGCTGCCGGTTGGACTTGCGCGGCAGTTTACAATGGAGATTCAGATGAAGCGTTCTGTTTCCCTCCTTGCCGCGGCGGTCGCCTGCGCCGCGTTGTTTTCCTGCAAAAAAACTCCGCCGACCAACGTAGCGGCGCAGGTGAATACCCGGGCAATTACTTACGCCGAGTTGGACAAGGCCTACCAGTCGCAGTATCCGCAGCAGCCCGAAGGCTCCAGCGAAGATCAGGTAATGATGCAGAAGCTCGACCTGTTGAGCAGCCTCATCAACAGCGAGCTACTGATGGAGCGCGCCGAAAAGCTTGGCCTCACCGCCACTGACGCCGACGTCGAAACCGAATTCAACAAGATGAAGGCGCCGTATACAAAGGAGGAGTTCGATCGCCAGCTCGCCGCGCGCAAAATGAGCGTCGAAGACCTCAAATCGCAGCTGCGGCACGACCTCACAATCCAGAAGCTGATCAACAAGGAGATCACTTCCCACATCACCATCACCGATGCCGATGTCGCCAATTTTTACAACTCGAACAAGGCCAGCTTCAACCTCGCCGAGCCGCAAATCCACATGGCGCAGATCGTGGTGACCAAGAACCCCGATGCGAACGTCCGCAATCTCAAGAACAGCAAGGCGCAGAACGACGCGGAGGCGAAGGCCAAGATCACCGATATCGCCGAGCGCCTGAAGCGTGGCGAAGACTTCGCGATGCTGGCACAGAACTACTCGGAGGATCCCAACAGCGCGGCCAATGGCGGAGATCGCGGGTTTGTGCCGGCCTCGGCCCTTGCGGGCGCCAGCCCGGAACTCCGCAAGCTGCTCGATTCTCTGCCGCCCGGCGGCATCTCGCCGATTATTCCGACACCGGATGGCTACGTGATTCTGAAAGTGATTTCGAAGGAACCGGCCGGACAGCGGGAATTGAACGATCCGCGCGTGCAGCAGAGCATCCGCGACACTCTGCTGAACCGCAAGGATAACCTGCTCAAAGCCGCGTATTACGAGGTGGCGCGCAACAACGCGAAAGTGGAAAACTACCTGGCCCGGCGCATCAGCGATAACGCTGGAACGGCGAAGTGAAGTGGGGCGGGCTCGATCCTGCGCGCCGGTTGCCAACCGGCCCGTTTATACGAACTACAGGCGGGTTATCAGCCCGCTGCAGGTTGTCAACCTGCCCTACAACTTCCAGTTTTAGAACTTCTCCGCCGGCGGCGCGGCGCTCCCACCACCCCGATCCTCCAGGGTCACAGCGATAGGCATTTCCTTCCTGTTCCGCACGACCGTCAGAGTAAACGTTCTCTTGGAGCGGTTTGCCCGCAGCGCGCTGGTGATCTCCCGGGTACTGGTCACCTTGGAATCGTCTAACTTGGTTATCACGTCGCCGGCCTTCAGGCCCGACTTTTCGGCGGCCGAGTTCTTGATCACCGCCTTGACCAGCACACCATCTTTGACGCCAAAGAACTCCGCCAGTTGCGGCTCCTGGCCCAGCGCCTCGCCTTCAATTCCGAGCATGGGATTCTGCCACGTCATCTCGAACCGCGGAATCTCGATCGGTGGCATCGGCGGCATGGGCGGCATATTGGGCAGAACCACGGGGCCCTCGCCGGTTTGCAGCACCGTGTTCTTGCGCGCGGCAATAGTCGCGGTGACGGTTTGCGTGGCGCCATTGCGCCAGATCGTCACCTTTGCCTGGTGGCCCACCGGTGTTTCGCGCACCATCCGGCTCAGCTGCTCGGTGCCTTCCACCGGCTCGCCGTTGTACTGCAGCAGGACGTCACCCTCCTTGAGACCGGCCTTGGCGGCGGGGCTGTCTTCATCGACGTGGGTGACCTCTGCTCCGCGCTCGTCTTTCAGATTAAGCGCCTTGGCGCGCTCCGGCGTGATATCCAGAACGCCTACTCCCAAATAGCTCGTTCCGGCGCGTTGAATCGTAACCGGGCCCGCCGACCGCGGGCCCTGGGCAACGGCAGACGAGGCTGCCAGCGCCAGCGCGGTTACAAACACTGGAAAAAATCCGACTCTCATAAACTGACTCTTACGGTTGACGTTTGATAAAAATCGTTCCCCCGGTGCCGGATATGCGCAACAGCGGTCCGCCTCCGTTCACCTGGCCCTCGGCTAACAGGCGCATGCCTTCAATGCGAACCGGCACGCTGGGAAAATCCGAAACAATTCGCTTCAGCGAATCGGCCATTGCGTTTTCCGCCCGGATGGTCACTCCCAAGTTCGCCGGGATCAACACGGTGATATCGCCATTGCCCGTTTCGAGCAAGGAATTCGTCATCGGCCTGCCGCTCAGAAGGCCGGCGATGATGCTGCCGGCCGCCGTCGAAACCTGCAACGGCCCCGAAACATTGCTCACCCGGACGCCGCCCGTTCCCGATTCGCATCGCACCCCCGCGGCAGCGCCCACTTGCACCGGGCCAGCGACGTTACGCGCCACCACGATTCCACCGGCCCGGCCGATCGTGATCGGACCTCCGCCCGTCGTCGCGGTCACCGACCCGGCTGCGCGCGTGACCCGCACGGCGCCTCCGGCCGTGCTGGCGCGGACATCCGCTCCTGCGTCATCGAGTTCAATATCTCCGCCGGCCGTTTGCAGAACCGCCTCGCCGCGAACCGCCTTCACCACCACGCGGCCGCCGCCAGTCGCCGCGCGCAAGGCGCCGTTGACTTCGCCCGCGAGTATCTGGCCGCCGCCGGTGACGAGGCGGCAGTCTCCGCGGATGCGATTGCATTTCAATTCGCCGGCGCCCGATTCCACGTCCAGAGGCCCATCGATTCCATTCACTTCTACCGGGCCGTCTTCGGTCGAAACGATCGCCGCATCCAGACGGGGCGCTTTCACCGAAAGCGTGGCGATCACCGGACCACCGGGAGCCGCCAGATCCAGCCACTCCCCTGCCCTCACTGCGCGCACTCGATACCGGTCCAGGATCCGCCGTGCCTCCGCCTCGCTCCGCGCCTGCACGCTAAACCTGGCGGTGTAGGCCACTTCGGGGGACGCACCGCCTTCCAGGTGCACCGGCCCGCCCGCACTCACACGCAGTCTCCCGGTCGCCGGAGCGCTTCCCGTGATCGTCCGCACCCAACGGCCGCCTTCGCGGATCAGCTTATCCTGCGCCAGCAGCGCTGCCGGGAGCGCTGCGAGGGCAAGCACGAGTCTGCACATGGCGCGGCGCCGTCGAATATGCGCGTCGCACACCGGTTCCCCGCTAAAATGTCCCGATCGACGCATTCATTGCCTTCAGCGCCTTTTCCGACTTCAGGCGCACGTAACTGTTATTCTCTTTCTGCATCACGTCCTGCAGGACGCCCACGATTTGATCGTCGCGGTGCTCCACCAGCAGATCGACCACCTGCATGCGAACGGCGGGATTCTCGTCCGACAGCAGCGCCTGCGCCAGCGTCCTGCGCACTTGTGGATCGGCCGCCAACGGCTTGAGCCCCTCCACCGCCTTCAGCCGCACGCCCGGGTTGGGATCGTGGGCCACCGCGTTCAACAGAGCGTTCCGGACTTCACTGGAATCCGAGTGGGCCTTCAGCAGGTCCACCGATTCCACGCGCACGGCCGGATTGTCTTCATGAGCCGCAGCCAGCAGCAGCCGCTGGATATTCTGATCGTCCATCCGCCCGGAGACCACGCGGCGGTGCGTCTCATCGAAAGCGATCTGCACCCGGCCCGCGTTGTCTGGCTGCACCGAGCGCACAGTTGCGAAGACCTGATCGGCCGGAGAAACCAGCGAAAGCTGCTGCGGCCCCGCAGCCGTCGGCGTAAATCGGGCGGCGAAGAAACCGATGGCCAGCAGCGCTACGGCGGCTGCCGGCTGGCGCGCCCAGGCGAAGCCTGAAAGGCTGTGTTCCACCGCATCGAGGAACAGACGCCAGGGACTCGGCTGCTGGCGCCCGCCCGCGCCTCCCCGGATCGCGGCCATCAAATCCTCGCGGCACTCCTCGAGCAGCGGGTGAGGAACTTGCGGAGTGCGCCGATCCAACGCGGCAGCCACCGACCGCTGGCGCTCCAACTCCCGTGCGCATGGGAGGCAATGGTGCAGGTGCTCCTCGAGCCGATCCTCTTCCGCAGGTGTCAACTCGCCATAAAAGTAGAGCGGAATCAGTTTTGAAACCGAATCGCACGTCATACAAAATCTCCCAAAGCCGAGCGCATCTTCTGAGTTGCGCGGAAGAGGCAGTTCTTGGCCGCCTCCTCCGTGGTCCCCAGGATTTCGCCGATGTTCCGCAAACGCAAACCGTCGTAGTGCCGAAGCTCGAAGACCATGCGCTCCCGCGGCGTCAAATCGTGCAGTCCCTCATCGATCCGCCGCTTCAGCTCCCGGTTCCAGAGGATGCGCTCCGGGTCGGCGTGGGCGGATTCTTCCTCAAAACTCTCCATCCGGTCGAGAGGCCCCTCGGAGGTTTCCACCACGGCCGGCTCTTCTTTCCGCACCTTGCGTTTCCGCAGGTGGTCGAGGCACACGTTCGTCACGATCCGATAGAGCCACGTATGAAAACTGCAGTCAAACCGGAAGGCGCCGAGGTTGCGAAAGACCTTCAGAAAGGCCTCCTGATAGACGTCGCGCGCCTCCTCGGGAGATCCCAGGAGATTCATGGCAAGCCGAAGCACACTTTGGTCGTAAGCGCGGACCAGTTGCTCGAAAGCGTCCTGGTCGCCGCGCTGGGCCGCCCGAATTAGTGAATCGACGTTAGGACTCACTCGGGCGCCTACCGTTCCGGCTGCGTCCTGGGGCATAGTCCGCGCCCATGCGGCGCGTTATCGGCTCCCGTCACATTCTCTACACAGAATTGGACGTGCCTGTTGAAGAAGTGTAACGAGGCGGCCGTAAGTTATTGATTTCAAGCTCCGGAGGCCACGCGTTGCGAGAACTGACGCGCGCCTTCGTATCCCCGGACGATGTGGTACACGAGGCCGTCCAGAAACCGGCCAATACGTTGTTCCAGCTCCTCTTCCGCATACAGCTGGAGCATCGTCAGCGGGAAGCCCTGCTCGTGCACGAAGCCGATAATCTTGTCCTTCAGAATGTGACACCGAAGCACGGCCTCAGGCAGCGGAATATTCTCTTCGAAGCGCATGGCGCCGAGGATTTCAAACCGGCGCTGCACGTCCTGTTCTTTGGATGCGGACAGCAAGTACCCCAGATTGCCGACAATGTCGCGGCACCACTCCCGCAGTTCGAGATCCGGGCACTCCGCCAGGTGCGGCATCTCCGGGTTCTGCCGGATGGCCCGGATCAGCCGGGTCGCGATCTCCTCCCAATGAGTTTCAATGAGTTGGACCAATTTCGTGGAAAGCATGGTGTGTTTTCGAGTGGGTTTTCCACACCTCCCATTGCGTGAAAAGCCCCGCCCTCCTTATTTGATTATCCCTCCGTTACCCACAAGCCGAGGTATTTTCAGACATAAAGGTGTGGAACTTGCCGTGCAGCAATAGGGTCGTAACACACACTGCCGCCCCCGGAAGGATGCCCTATGAACGCTGACCGAGATACGTTGAGCATCACCGATAATCGGACGAATCAAACCTACCTGATTCCGATTCATCGGGGAACGATCCGCGCAATGGACCTGCGCCAGATCAAGACCAACCCGGAAGACTTCGGTCTCATGACCTACGATCCGGCCTTCATGAATACGGCCGCATGCCAGAGCGCAATTACGTTTCTTGACGGGGAGCGCGGAATCCTGCGGTATCGCGGGTATCCGATCGAGCACCTGGCGGAACGCTGCACGTTCCTGGAGGTGGCCTACCTGCTGCTGAACGGCGAATTGCCGAATGCCGACCAACTGCAGGCGTGGGAATCCGAGATCATGCAGCACACTATGATTCACGAAAACGTGAAGAAGTTCATGGACGGCTTCCACCACGACGCGCACCCGATGGGCATCCTCATGAGCACCGTGGCGGCGCTTTCGACATTCTATCCGGATTGCCACAAAGTGCAGGACCCGGCGGTACGGCGCCAGCAGACCATACGCCTGATCGGTAAGATGCCCACCATTGCGGCCTATGCCTACCGGCATCGCCTCGGGCTGCCGTATGTGTACCCGGACCCGGAACTGAACTATACCAAGAACTATATGAACATGCTGTGGAAGCGCACCGAGCCCAAATATGTGGCCAACCCGGTGCTGGCCCATGCGCTGGAAGTGCTCTTCATCCTGCACGGCGATCACGAGCAGAATTGCAGTACCAGCACCATGCGGGCCGTGGGCAGTTCCAACGCCGACCCTTACGCCACCACGGCAGCCGCCATCGCCGCGCTCTCCGGACCTCTGCACGGCGGCGCGAATGAAGAGGTGCTACGCATGCTCGCTGAAATCGGCGAAATCGGCCATATTCCCGGGTTCATCGAACAGGTGAAAGACGGCAAGCGCAAGCTGATGGGCTTCGGGCATCGCGTTTATAAAAACTATGATCCGCGTGCCCGAATCATCAAACAGGTGGCCGAGGATGTATTCGAAGTAACCGGCCGCAATCCCAAGATCGATATCGCGCTCGCGCTGGAGCGCATTGCTCTCTCCGACGACTACTTCATCAAACGCAAGCTCTACCCGAACGTCGATTTCTATTCGGGAATCATCTATGAAGCGATGGGCTTCACGCCGGACCAGTTCACCGTACTATTCGCGATTCCGCGCGTGGTCGGCTGGCTAGCCCAGTGGGAGGAGATGATGCAGGACGCGGAGCGCAAGATCGCGCGGCCGCGGCAGGTCTACACCGGCGAAAACCGCCGCGAATTCCTCGCCATCGAGGATCGCACTTACAAAGCCGCGGCTAAGGCCTGAGAACCCGCGACCGCGGCGCGCTGCGTCACCGCTCCGGCGGAAGCTGCCGCACCGGAACACGGGTTGCCTTCGGATTCCGCGGAGTTGCCGATCCACTCGGCAGGCTGCGCCCGCAGCGCGCGCGTCCCGCGGGTTCGGAAGTTGTACTTGCTGAAACGGGCCGTGATTGCGCGGCCCTCGCTGCGGACTACGCAGCCGTCCAGGAATAGCCGCAAGCGGACATGTTCGTCCAGCAGCACAGGCCAGGCTACTGAGATCTCTACCAGTGTGCCGGTTTCGAGCCGCCGGTCCGCCACAAACGTGATCTCGCGGCTGCTCATGGTGCGCGTCTGGCCGCTGCCCATCTCAGTCCCTTCTCGAGAAATGATTTTGTACTCAAGCTCAAGCGCGACCGGGTAAGTATCCGCGACGGAAATGCTTCGTCGATTCGCCATCGTTCCCTCCGACAAACTGATGTGAACTTCGCCGGGCAGGCGTTTCAACGCAGGATTGTTTTTGGGATCACTCCAGACGGCCGGTGTACAACTGGAAGGGCGCCCAATAGAATGGCTTGGCGTATGCGCCGCCACCGTGGATGAGGGCCAGCTTGGCGTTCCGCAGCGCCTCGCCGGGAGCAAGTCCGCGCGCCAGCTCGCCATAGAGTCGCGACATCAGGTCGGCCGTGGAGCGGTCATTGACGTCCCACAACCCGGCGATCACGTTGCGGGCGCCGGCCCGGAGGAAGGCCCATGCGAAGCCGACCAGTCCTTCCCCCGCATAGGTCTTCGCACCCGCGCTCCGGCACGCCGAGATGGTGACCAGTTCGGCTGTGAGGGGAACCGCCATCACATCACGGGCGAACAGTTTACAGCGCTCCGGAGGACCGGAAAGAATCACAGCCGAATCGAGCGGACTCTCCGCGTTCGCTGTCGCGTGCGCCGAAAAGTGGATAAACCCGAACTGACCGGGGTGAGCGCTGGCATAGGCCGCAGGCACTGCAGCGGGGCCTCGCACCACCTCGGCGGGTCCCATGGTCGAAGCCACGGAATCCATCTCGCGTGAGGCAAACTCCAGCTTCGGGTACTCGGGAAGCGATGGCGCCGGATCCCCGATGTCCAGCAGGCCCGTTCCCCGGTGCGGCGGATCCGCATGGCTGGCCTCCACGACGTAGTTCAGCGAAGGCGCAATCGCTACGCGCGCCTGTTCGATCCAATAGCGGGTTGGATCCGGGCCGGGAAGACTTTCGAAATTTAAGAGATGCAGATCGCCGTCGGGAACGATGATGACACGGCACCCCGCGCAAAGCTCGCCCGCAGCCGGCGCGAGCAGCGCCTCGTACAATCTGCGGCCCGCCGCGCCGCCGTCGACCTCCAGCGGGTTCCGCTGGTTCAAGACGAGGCTGCGATAATTCGCTAGCAGAGGTCGAACCGCTTTGGCGGCGGGCAGCACATAATTGCGGATGTGCTCCCCCGTGATCACCCACAGGTACGACCGTTCGTCGCCGAGCCAGTACTCCAAAAAGACGCACCGCTTTCCCCGCGCAAGGCGTTCGTAAGCTGCTGCCGTCTGCGCTTGAAACGTTTCCGCCGTGCCGCTGCGTCGAGCCAGCACCTTGGAACGGCTCGACTCGGCGATTTCGAGGGCCCGTTCCGGCTGGCGGTTGTCAATAAGAAAGTCGACGTACCTGCGATAGAACCGGATGAGGCTGTCCAGATATGAGAAGCGGTAATCCTCCTTCAGCAGCGCCGCGCTGAGGCGGTCGATGCTCGCGAGAGCGAGCCGGAATTCCTGGTCGGCCTTGGCCTTCTTACCGGTCTGCAAGTATAGATCGGCCAGGCCGCCGTGAGTATCGAGAGAAATCGCCGGGTCTGCGGAAGGCTCTCGTAATGCCTGGCGGTAAAGGCGTTCCGCCTCCTCAAATCGTTGGCGGGCAGCGGCGATCCGAGCCCCATTCTGAAAGGTGTTGGATCGCGTCTCGGAGTTTCGCTGCTTCATCTGGAGCGCCTCGT
>CAYMHP010000026.1:0-32148 GCA_964390225.1 uncultured Solibacteraceae bacterium | reverse complement strand
GGAAAGTCGCTCGAGGTAGTGGTCCCGGTGACGTAGATGCGGCCGGCGCTATCGAGCTCCAACGCAGTGGGCGAGTCGTTTCTGGATCCGCCCAGATAACTCAGATACTGCAGGGACGAGGAGCCTGCAGCGTTGGCGGCGAGGATGGCGATGAAGCAATCCGTCTGGCCCGCATTGGAACCCTGCGCGGCATTGTTCGTCGATTGCAGATCGGCGTTGGTCGTGTAACCGGCCACATAAATCAGGCCTTTCGCATCGGTCTTGACGGCCTTAATCGCATCCGTCGCGGAGCCGCCGACGAAACTGGAATAGATCACAGCGGGATCGATCACCAGCGGACGCGAGCGGTCATAGGCATCCAACGCGATAGCGACGGCGTTGCGCGCGAGCAAGCGATAGCGGCCGCCGATGGAATGCCGGCCGGAATTGTTATCCTGCTGGTAAATCGCAGGCCGCTTCTGCAGGAAGCGCTCGCCCCCCGTTTCGATTGCGAGATCGCCATCCCGAGTGATGCGCAGACGGTCGGCGCCGCGGAACTGCAGCCGTACCGCATCCGGATTGGCGCCTGGCTGCAGCACGACATCGTACTCCACCTGTTGCCCGTTGCCATAGTAGACGACGTCGACTCCCGGATAGATCGACCGGTACGCGACGCGCGCGAAGTTGGCTACACCCGGACGCCAGCCTTCCCTCTGCCCGATGAAATAGTTCGTGGTGGCAGGCAGCCGGTCGAGAGCCTCCAGCCGGGGCGCACGATTCGATTTCAGGAACGAAATGTCCACACGCCGCGAACCGGCGACCAGCGCCGCACCGTGCGGCGAAAGCAACACCGTGCCGCCGCCGGCACGGGCGGCATAGCGAACTTCGGAATTCCACTGCCCGCGATTCTCCTCAAACCGCAGCGGCAGGTGCGCCAGCGCGGCGGCGGCGCGGGAGTTGGCGGCGGCCGGCACGGACGCCAGCGCGGGAACTGAACACACGAACAACGCTAGAGAAAACCGTTGCAGCAGCATAGGAAAGCGCGACCTTGACAAAGCCCCGGAATGTTGTTGTAAGAGCCAGTGTAGCAGTCTGCGCGAGTCGTTTAAGATATAGGTCATGCGAAAACGGATTGGTGTCCTGGCATTTACTTGTCTGGTCCTGGGTCTCGCGGCGGAGACCGGCACCATTCAACCCAGGGAGTTCGCAGACGAATTGCAAGCTAAGGGCCAGAAGCCCACGGTCCTGCAAGTCGGCTTCGCGGTGCTCTACCGGAGCAAGCATATTCCCGGTTCGATCTATGCGGGTCCGGCCTCAAAGCCTGAGGGACTGGAGGCATTAAAGGCCGCGGTGGCGAAGCTGCCGCGCGATGGCGAAATGGTCATTTATTGCGGCTGCTGCCCGTGGGATCACTGCCCGAACATCAAGCCGGCGTTGGAGTCCCTGAAACAGATGGGATTCACGCATGTCAAAGCGATGATGATTCCCACCAACTTTGCCGCGGACTGGGTCGATCACGGCTATCCCACCGAACAGGGAGAGGCCGCAAAGTAGCGCGCATGCGTTTAGTGGCATTGGCGGCGCTCGCACCGGCGCTTTGGGCGGCTCCGCAGGTCACATTCTCGCGAGACGTCGCTCCGATCCTGTACCGCCACTGTGCCACATGCCATCACCCGGGCGCCGTGGCTCCGTTTCCGCTACTCACCTACGAGGACGCAGCCAAACGGTCGCGGTTGATCGCCGAGGTCACCGCCCGCCGGTATATGCCGCCCTGGCTACCCGACGCGCCACCCGACGCCCCGAAATTCGCCGGCGAACGCCGCCTGGCCGCGGCCGAGATTGCAACCATCGGGCGATGGGCCGCAGCCGGGGCACCGGAAGGCAATCCCTCCGAAACACCGCCCGCGCCCGACTTCGCCGAAGGCTGGGTCCTGGGCAAGCCCGATCTCGAAGCCAGCATGCGTGCCGGCTTCGAGGTGCCGGCGGAGGGTCCCGACCTGTACCAATGCTTCGCGATCCCGCTGCCGAAAGCCGCGCTGCGGTATATACGCGCGTTGGATATCCGCCCCGGCAACGCCCGGGTAGTGCACCACGCCTTGCTGTTTCAGGACGATACCGGAGTGGCCCGCCGGCGCGATACGGGTAACGGATACTCCTGCTTCGGAACACCGGGATTTCTGCCGGCGCGCGGCCTGGGCGGCTGGACGCCGGGCTCGCAGCCGTTCACCCTCGAGGCCGGCATGGCCGAGACGCTGTACCCCGGCGCGGATCTCGTGCTTCAGGTGCACTATCACCCCGACGGCAAGCCGGAAACCGATCGCACGCGCGTAGCCCTATACTTCACCGATCAGAAGCCCACGCGGCGTTCCTACGATGTCGCGCTCGGCTCGAACCGCATCGATATTCCGCCAGGCGACCGACATTACAAAGTGACGGACCACTTCACCATCCCGGTCGACGTGAATGCCTTGGCCGTCGTGCCGCACGCCCATTACGTCTGCAAGGAGATGCTCGCGTATGCGGTATTACCCGACGGCGCGCGCCGGACTCTCATCCATATCCCCGACTGGAATTTCAATTGGCAGCAGCAGTACCGGTATGCCACGCCGGTGCCCTTGCCCGCGGGCACGCATGTCGAAATGGAGTTCCGGTACGACAACTCCGACGAGAACGTGCGGAACCCCAATCACCCGCCGAAACGGGTCGAATGGGGCCCGGGCAGCGCCGACGAAATGGCGGGCCTGCATCTGGAGGTGGAGCCCGTGCGCGCGGCCGACGGCGAGGAACTCGGCCAGGCGCTGTGGGGCAAAATGATGCGCGCCCTCGGCGGCGGGATTTACCGCAAGTGACGGTGAGATTCGCGAGAGCGGTTCACCGCCGACAAGATCGGCGGCGGGCGTGTATCATGAGTACAGTCGACTCGGCAGGCTGAAGCCTGCCCCACTACAGCATGCTGGGTACGGACATTTACGCGTGGAAGAAGCTTGCGCAGCGCAAAGGCAAGCCCGTCCACCTGATCCTGTTCATTACCGACCACTGCAACGCGAAGTGTGGAACCTGCTTCTATTGGCAAAGCCTGAATCAAGGCGAATCGCTCAAGCTTGACCAGGTAGAACGGATTTCCGATGCGGTCGGCGAACTGGTCTGGCTCGATCTGTCCGGCGGCGAACCGTTTCTGCGGAAGGATATCGACCGCATCTGCCACCGCTTCGTGGACGCCAACAAGGTCCGGTTCATTAACATACCAACCAACGCCATCCAGACGGCGGTGATCGAGAAATCGATTCTCGGCATTCTCGAGAACCCGGATGCCTTCCGCCTGAACATCGCGGTATCTCTCGACGGGATCGGCGAGACTCACGATAAGATCCGCGGCGTTCCCGGCAACTACAAAAGGGCACTGGCCACCATCGAAGCGCTGCAGCGCATCCGCGAGCGAGACTCGCGGCTGGCATTGAGCGTGGTGACGACGCTGATGCGCAACAACGTTTCGGACGTCAAGCAGTTGCTCAATCTGGGCCTGACCGAGTGGAAGCTCGACTATCACTCGATCAACATCCTCCGCGGCCAGCCCATGGATCTCGCGCTGCAACCGCCCACTCCGGATCAGTATGCCGAGATCGCGAAGCTGCAACTGAAGCAATGCCGCAGCTACTTTCGAGGGCGGTGGGGCCTGTTCAGCGGAGCCGTCGCGACTATGGGGCGGTACATGCTGAACCGCTACTACATGCGGGAGATGGAGGGCAGCCCCAAGGACATCTCCTGCAATGCGGGCGACGTGAGTTGCGTCATAGACGCCAATTGCGATGTCTATTTCTGCGAACTGCTCAAGCCCATCGGCAATCTGAAAGCTTATAACTGGGACTTCGACCGGTTGTGGCACGACTTTCAGGCCATCGAGCTGCGCACCAAGGTTCAAAGCGGGTGCCATTGCACCCACGAATGCTTCCATACGAAGAACCTGATCTTCACTCCGTGGCGCCTGGTATAACGCATGTTTAAACCGAAATTTCGCAAGCGGATCGAGCCGCTGATGCCGAAATTTCTGTTGCGATGGCTCGATCCGTTCCACACCGCCCTCAACTGCCGCCTGGCCGAGGCGGCACGTAAGGTGCCCGCCGGCGCGCTGGTGCTGGATGCGGGGGCCGGCGAATGTCCGCACGCGCCGATGTTCGCGCACACGCGATATATCAAGCTGGATCGCGGCATCGGCGACAAGGCGTGGGACTACTCCCGCATCGACGTCGTGGGCGACATCTGCGAACTGCCGTTTCGGGAAGCCTCTTTCGACGCCGTGGTGAACATCCAGGTGCTCGAGCATCTCAAGGAGCCGGGTGTCGGCGTCGCCGAGATGGCACGCGTGCTAAAACCGGGCGGCCAACTCATCCTCACGACCGTTCAGGATTGGGAGATTCACCAGCATCCCAATGATTTCTTCCGGTTCACCCGCTACGGGCTGCAATATCTCTTTGCGCGCGCGGGGCTGCAAAGCCACGTCGAGGCTCTCGGAGGGCTGTTCTGGCAAATCGGCTTTCGTGCGATGGCGGTCTTGGGATTTTTTCAGGAGGGCTGGCGCTGGTTGCTGTTCATTCTTCTCGCGCCCGTTTTCGGCTTCGCCATCCCGGTCATCTGCTATTTTCTCGATCCCGCGGACCGGCGGCGCGATTATACGCTGGGGTATTTCTGCTCGTGCCGGAAGGCGTAAGGCCTGCTGAAGGACCGCTGCTAGCGAGTTCGCTGATCATCATTACGCTGCGGCGCGCCGCGCTCCTGCGAAACACGCTCGAAGGGCTCACACGCCAAACGAAGCCGGTGGGCGAGATCGTGATCGTCGATAACGGCCCGGATGCCGAGACGGAGCGCGTCGCCTCTTCTTTCGCTGCAAGGCTGCACATTCGCTATGTTGCCGAGCCGCGGCGCGGATATGGGTGTGCGCGCAATCGCGGCCTCGCGGAAGCGCGCGGCGAGATCCTCTATTTCCTTGACGACGATTGTGTTGCCGAGCCAGACTGGGCCGAGGTTCTTTGGAATGCCGTCGCGTCCGGCAACGCCGACCTGGCCTGCGGCTCGCGCGTTTCCGCCCGCTCCGGCATCGCGGCGCGGCTCGAGTATCTCTCGACGGACGGTCCGGTGCTCTCGCCGCGGTTGCCGGCACGAGCCGCGCGCCACCTCTCGACGTCGAACCTGATCCTGCGGCGTGAGGTTGCCGAACGAGTCGGCCGCTTCGACGAAACCCTCGCCATGTGCGAGGACCGCGACTTCACCGTGCGGGCCGCCGGCAAGGGATACCGGCTGCGATTCGAACCCGCTGCGCGCGTCACGCATTATTCCAGCGTTGACAGGCTTTCGGTGTACCTGACCCGGATGCGGCATTACGGGTTTGGTACATCGCAGTACTTCGTGCACCGGCCGCAGGAATCGCTGGCGCGCTACTTTCCGCGGAATCCGCTGGTGCGCCTGGCATTGCTGCCGCTCCTGGCGGCGGCGGGAACCGGCTACCTGGTACGCGGCAATCTCTTGTATGCACCCGATTCCGTAATATTAGCCCCGCTGCTCTTTTTCGGTCAGATCTGGTGGCACTGGGGCGGCTACCAGGCGATGCGCGCGGTGCGTTCCGGGAGCGCGGGCTATAATCAAGGCGAATGAGGGCCTGGAACCGCGCCAAGCTTCTGTGGGCCTACCTGGCGAGGCGCAGCAAATTCAACGCTCTGCCGGTAGAGTACATCGTCGAGACCACGGCGAAGTGCAACATCTACTGCCCCATGTGCCCTCGGGAGACGCACAAGCAGCCCAAAGCCGACATGCCGGATGACGTCTTTGAACGGCTCGTGTCTCAAGCGGGTGACACGGCGGAGCACATGATGCTGATCGGGCTCGGCGAGCCGTTCCTCGATCGCAAGATCTTCGATCGCATTGAATTCTGCCACGAGCACACGATTTCGACACTACTGTCGACAAATGGCACGCTGCTGGACGAAAAAAATGCCGAGCGTCTCCTGGCCACACCGCTCGAGCAGATCACGCTCAGCTTCGATGGCGCGAAGAAGGAAACCTTCGAGTTCTACCGCAAGGGTGCGAAATTCGAAATCGTCCGTGATAACTTCGTGCGCTTTGCGCGGATGAAAAATGACCGCGGCTCGAAGCTGCAGGTGGTCGTGCAAATGGTGCGCATGGAGCGGAACGCCGAGGAGGTGCAGGAGTTCATCGAGTTCTGGAGCCGCCTTCCCGGTGTTGACCAGGTTCGGATCAAAGAAGATGAGACCAACCTTATGCGGCCCGACGCCGGCCACGCCGCCGGGGATTGGAAGCACCCATGCCATTACCTCTGGCGCGGCGCGGCGTATGTCAAGCACAACGGAGATGTCTACCCCTGTTGCCAGAGTTACATGATGTACGGCGCGCCCGTTGGAAACATTGGTGCCCAGGCGCTCGCCGATATTTGGAACTCCGATGAGATGCAGCGGATGCGCCGCCTTCACGTGAGTGGCCGGGCCGGCGAAATCGACATCTGCGCCCGCTGCTGCACGACGATTCCCCATGCCGCGCTGGTCGTCGGAAGCCTGCTACTCCACGGGCGCACCGTGCGCCGCCTGTTACCAATGGTCGAGCGGCTGACGTATCTGTCGAGATTTCCCAAGTCGCTGCTGAAGCCGCCACGGGCCGCGGCGCAGCCGGAATTCGTGCAGATCAGCAACGACCAGAAGTCGGGATTGTAAAAAAAGCTTGGGTTTGGACGGGAGGGGGGAAGGAACGGCTCGCCTCCAGCCGGGATTGCGATCCGAGAACCGCAATCCCGGCTGTTCCGCTGCTGCTACCTGCGGGAGGAACGGGCGTTGATTGCGCGAGGCTGCTCCGCCACAGCACCAGCCGAGAACGACCCGATCGGCGGCGCGATGGAAGTATCCACCATCTGCACCATCGCGTAGGCCGGCATGTCTTCGGCTTCCTTGAAAAACGTCAGCCGCGCCAGTTCCGTGTCGAAATCGACCCGGATCAAGTCTCCGCCGCGCACCTGCTCCGTGGCAATGAGGTTGGAGAGCGGGTGGACGAGATTGCGATCGATGGCGCGCTTCAGGTGCCGGGCGCCGTATTTCATATCGGTGCCTTCGCGCAACAAGTAATCCTTTGCCGAATCGGTCAGGGAGAAGACGAATGGCGCGCCGTTGGCCGAGTTAAAGATGCGCTGCTGGACCATGTTCAGTTCGAGCGTCAGGATTTTGCGCAGCTCCGGTTCGCCCAGCGGCTTAAAGACCACGGTCTTGTCGATGCGGTTCATGAACTCGGGAGTGAACTTCCGGCGTGCAGCTTCCACGCCGGCGCGGGCGATCTTGTCCCCGAGTTTTTCATCAACCCGGCCGGTCGAGCACTGGCGCTCGGCTTCGGAGGCTGCGAAGCCGAGGTTCGGCCGCAGAATGGAACTCATCTCCGAGGCTCCCAGGTTGCTCGTCATGAAGATCATGGCCCGGGAGAAATCGACGCGCCGGTTATCGCCCAGAGTCAGCGTCGCCTTATCGAGGATGCCGAGAAGCAGGTTCCACAGCGCATCGCTGGCCTTTTCGATTTCGTCGAAGAGCACGAAGCTGAGCTTCACGCGCTCCGTGTGATATTGGTTCAGCACTTCCTGGCTGAGCAGGGGATGTGTTTCGCGGTGCCCGAGGTATCCGGGAGGCGAACCGATCAGCTTGGCAATTTCATGGCTGTGCTGGAACTCCGCGCAATCGATCTTGATTACAGCGCGCCCATCTCCCACCAGGCTTTCGGATGTGGCTTCGACGAGTCGAGTCTTGCCCGAGCCGGTCGGCCCGAGAAATAGAAAATTGCCGATTGGCCGTCCTGGACTCGACATGCCTGCCAGATAAGTCTGGTAGATGTTGATGATCTGCTGAATGGCCTCGTCTTGCCCGACGATGCGCTTGCGAAGATCGCAATCCAGCTTCTCCGCCTCGTAGCCAGTCTGCATCGGATCCAACTGTTTATTCAGGCGCCCCATACTCCCTTTTCCCCTCTCAATTCCCAATCCCATCAGGGTCATCTCGACTTGGAGTACAGCAAGTAGTGTGCCACCGTGTTGGCGACTCATTCCCGGTGGCAAACACTTCCTACCGGTGTCTATGGTTACGATTTCGGGCGGGAAGGGCGCATTTCCATACGGCTGATCATGGTGCGGGCGGGCATGCGCAGGACCAGCGCGACCGCTTCGGCCACATCTTCAGGCGCAATCATCCACGATGTATCGCCACGGCGATCGGTCGGACCTCCGGAGAACTCCG
This sequence comes from uncultured Solibacteraceae bacterium, assembly GCA_964390225.1. GTDB lineage: Bacteria > Acidobacteriota > Terriglobia > Bryobacterales > Bryobacteraceae > PSRJ01. Next base: position 23,899 of record CAYMHP010000026.1, on the reverse strand, counting down.
TAGCGACGCTGCCAGGCATGATATAGCTCACGCGCACGTTCTCCTGTCGATGGTCGAGCATCATGGCCTCGCTGAAACGGTTGAGTCCGGCTTTTGACGCGTTGTAGCCGGCGCCGCCGCTGAACGCATTTTTCCCCGCCAGGCTGGAGATATTGACGATAAAACCGGCTCCGCGCATGCGAAACCGGGGAAGCGCCTCGTGCGCACAGTAGAATGGACCATTCAGATTTAGGTCGATATTCCGACGCCATTCGTCAATCGTCATCTCACCGACCTTACGAAAGATGCCCGCGCCGGCGTTGTTCACCAGAATGTCGAGCCCGCCGAACGCCTCATCGACCGCCCGGAAAAAGTTGCTCACGTCCTGCGGCTGAGTAACGTCGGCGGGGTGGCCGAAAATTTTGCCGCCCGCCAAACGCAGCCCGTCGACAGCGGCATCGACGGATTCGCGCGTGCGGCCACAGATCGCTACGTGCGCTCCTTCGCGCAGCAGACGCTCGGCGATGGCACGGCCGATTCCCCGCGTTCCACCGGTAACGATCGCCACCTTTCCCGATAGTGTTTCCATACTCGACTTTAGGGCGCAACGAGGGCCACAGCGTTTGCGAACTGGTGAACTTTTGTGCGGAGCAGACCGCCGGCCTGCCCCGCGGATGTTGGTTACGGCTTGGTTGGGGTTTCCAGAGCGGCCACGGTGGGACCCGAATTACCGCGCGGCAGCAGGCTCGGACCGGATGGCTTGAACACCGTCTCCGGCTTGGTATCGACATCGAAAATCAAACCGACGAAACAGTTGCTCATTTCGTCCCAGTTCTGCGGTCCCCAGAGAACCGTCTTGGTGGGATCGGGGTTGAACTTGTTGTTAATCGAATTGTCGAAGTGCGAGACGCCGATCAGGCGAGTTCCCCGGGGCAGCGGAATCGGCTTGGCGAAATTGTACCCAAGCTGCCAGTCGAAATCGAATTTGCCCTTAAAGAGTGTTTCCTTCTCACCAGTCGGGTAGATGGCTCGAAGCTCGAAATCTTTGCCGCGGAGATGCATGTGGGGCTGCGCGTACACCAGGCGCACGTTATCCGCGCCTACAGTGACCTCGCTTACGACCTCGGCATTGTTGTCTCCCGGCGGGATCACCAGGTTCAGCGCGGTCGGCCCCGCCGAGAGGAAGTAGCGCGTCGTGGGGGCGTGCTTCGCGAGCACCAGGCCGAGCCTTGAGGTGTCGTCGGTCTCTTCGCCGATGGCGGTGTAGTGCATCTCGAACACAAGGTCCGAGCCCTTCGGGATGAATTTCGCTGAGTCATTGACCTCGAACGTCTGCGCGCCCAGGCCGGGGTTGAACTTGCCCAGAATGTCATTGCCTTCGGCGGTGGAATTCCGGCCCATTCCGGTGGAATAGGCCTCGCCCGGAACCGCATGTTCCATCCAATGCGATCCGGGAGGCCGCACCCAAACCTTTCCGTGATGCAGCACCCTGGGATTTCCCGGCCGCATTTCGGCCGCCGTCACCCACAGATCCTCGGTGAAGTTGCCCTTCACCAGGATGTACTGATAATCGATCGTGCCCTTCGCCTGAAGGTGGAATGGCTTGGGCATTTCGATCACGATATCGGGCTTGATGTTCCAGCCGTCCTGAAACGTGATTGCGGGCGGAGCATCCTTCGCGTTCCCCTCCGGGGCTCCGTTGTCCACCCAGGAGACCAGCGTATTCAGATCGGCGTCGCTCAGCCGCCGGTCATTCGAAAAATGGCCGTACTGCGGATCGGCGAACCATGGCGGCATCTTCTTGTTAACAACCGCCAGCTTGATCGCCTTGGCCCAGGGCCGCGCGTCCTTGTAAGTGAGCAGCGACATCGGCGCTACTTCGCCGGGACGATGGCAACCCTGACAGTTCTTCTGCAGGATCGGAAGGACGTCCTTGTTGAACGTAACAGGGGTGGACGAGTTGGTAGCGGCGAAAGCCGCCAAGCCCATCAGACCAGCCAGAGATATCCGCAATACACTCATTCCGAATGCCCTCCTCGGCGAGTTACACGCGCTGTAATCATATCGGAGCTATCCCCGAAAGGCAACGGCCCGGGATGGCTCTTTAGTGCTATTAGCGGGCGCGGCTCAGTCTTCCGGAATCGGCTTCGCCCGTATACGCCGCTTCACGAAACATTCATCCTGGCGCGGTACTATGTGGCTCCCAAGTACCCTGATTACTTCTGTTCAGGTGACCGGGTTCTCACGTTCAAGCATAATGAAAGTAGCTGGGCATACTACTGCTGTCGAATCAGCTCACCGCTCGGAGGCGGCGTGTTGAAGTTTAATGTACTGATGGGGTTTCGCTCCCATACCAACGGCTCGTCCGTTCGCAACGACACGCGCGCGGTGCGCGAGACCATACGCCTATGCCACAGCCTGATGACGGAGCGCGGCGAGGTTTCCGGCGGACGGCTGGCGAGCGAGGCTCTGGCGGCCTATCGAACGCTGCACGGACCGACGCTGGGCGCGTTTTTTGAGCTGCTTAGCAGAGAGTTCTCTTCCGACCCTGCCGAGATTTCACGGTCCTTCGAAGCGTACCGGAAAGACCCCTCCCCCGCGAATCTGCTGCAGCTGCAGCGTGTGGTCGAGCCGCCCCGGCAGGAGTTGTTCCGCCGCCTCAACATGGCTTCCGGCGGCATGCAGGTGCTGGTGGATATGCGGCGCCAGTTGCTGCGCCACATCGGCCGGAACCCGCAGTGGGCCCCCATCGAGGCAGACCTCTCGCACCTGCTCAGTTCGTGGTTTAACCGCGGCTTTCTGGTGCTGCAGCGGATTGACTGGCGCACTCCGGCGATCATTCTGGAAAAACTGATCGAGTACGAGGTGGTCCACGAGATTCACGGCTGGCGCGACCTGCGCCGGCGGCTCGAGGCGGACCGGCGCTGCTATGCGTTCTTCCACCCCGCGTTGCGCGACGAACCGATCATCTTCGTCGAAGTGGCATTGACGCGCGGGATGAGCGAGAAAGTGCAGCCGCTGCTCGACCCGGATTCTCCGGTGCTCGATCCGAAACTGGCGAACTGCGCCATGTTCTATTCGATCACCAACTGCCAGGAGGGCCTTCGCGGCGTTCCGTTTGGCAATTTCCTCATTAAGAAAGTGGTGGAAGACCTGGGACGCGAGCTTCCGCAAATCAAAACCTTCGCGACCATTTCTCCGGCGCCGCATTTTCGTGAATGGCTCACCAACACGCTTCGCGCGCAGGAGGGCGATCCCAAGCGCGCCGCCGTGGCGGGCCTGCTTCGAAAAATCGCTTCGCCGGATGCGCCAATGGATAACGCGCCACGCGACGGCACGCAGCGCGATCTGGTGGCGTTGTGTGCGTACTACCTGCTGCACGCGAAGCACATGAAGGAGCCGCTCGATCCGGTGGCGCGGTTCCACCTCCGCAATGGAGCGCGTCTCGAGCGCATCAATCCTCTCGGCGATACCTCCGAGACCGGGATGCAGCGCTCGGCCGGCTTGATGGTCAACTACATCTACAATCTTGCGGACGTGGAGCGGAACCACGAACTGTACATGAAAGAATACAAGATTGCCGCCTCGCGCCAGATCGAATCGCTCGCCAAGCAATCGGCGCTGGCGAAGGACGCCCTTCCCGCGTAAAGGGTGCGTTCCCGGCCTGCCGTGCCGGTAGCGGATCGCCGGCCTTACTGGTTAGAGCGGATTGCGCACGATGCGATGAGTTGCTGGATGGCCGCGGCTCCGACGGCGAGTTCGCTCCGGATCAGTCCGTCGGCGCCGACCAGGACGCCGGTCGGAGTCACGTTGCAGTCGTAAGCCTCCGAGACTTCCGCATCGCGCTGCAACAGGACTCGGGACGGTTCGAATCCCTTCAGTTTCGGAACGTTGTCTTCCACCCTTCCGCGGCTGACAAGGACCACCTGCAAGACTCCGCAGCTTTCGCCAGCCCACTGGGCCAGTTTCGGCGTCAAGGCATTGCAGGGCTCACAAAAGGGGCTGGAGAATACCAGCAAGACATCGCGCCCGCCCTCGCGCAGCGATCGGAGTGAGTGCTTCTGCCCGGTGACGGCGGGTAGTTCGAAATCCGGGGCGGCCGTTCCAATTGGCAGGCCGATGCCCATCGGGCCGGGTTTGGCCGGCGCTGAAGGCTCCGGCGGGGCGGGCCGCCTCGCCGAAGACTGCCTCTTAGGTTCGGTGTGCGCCTCTGGCGGTACCTCTTCATCCAGCTCAGGCGCTTCAACGGGGGCCTTCGAGGGTCGCGCGCGCTCGACCAGGCGGAAAAAGAGGAAGGCCCCGAAGCAGGCGGCAAGTAGACTCATCTTCCGCTCCTGGCTGTTGAGTGTCGCGAACCACGCCCAAAGGTCCGGGCCGGGGTGCATGGGTCCACGCCGCACGAGCCAGCCCGCGCCAGCGGCCAGTACGCAATCCCGAATTAGTGTCGTCCAGCCGACCGGCGTCGAATACACCTGGCCGAAACAGCGGCAATCCGGCCTGCGGCCGCGCAACATCGCAACGCCGACCACAAGCAGGAATAGTGTGAGCAAGACCAGCGCGGCAGAAGCGCCGTACCAGGCGAGGCCGCTGGGGACGAGCGCCGCGCCAACCGCGAGTTCCACGACGGGCAGCAGCACCAGGGCGAGACCGGTGAATGCCGCGGGTAGACCGAAGCCGCGCCAGGCTTTGCGCAATCCAACCGGATCGACTATTTTGGTGGCGCCTGCGAGAAGAAAAACAAAGGATAGGAGGAGCCGGACAGCCAGAACGATCAATGCCTTAAGCCCCCTCTACAAGCGCCTGGAGATAACTGGCCACCGCTGGATCGTTCTCGGCGGGTGCCCAATCGGCGAACTCCTTGTCGCTCGAGGGTTCCCACGGGCCCGGCTTCACCTCGAAGCAGACCGCGCGCGGAGAGCGCGCGACAATCGTGTGCCAGATGCCCGGCGCCAGGTCGATGCCCCAGATCCGGCCCTCTGGCGATTCCGCACCGATTCGATGGCGCTCCCGAACCACTCCGTACTCATCGAACAGAATCACGTCGGCGACGCCCTCCAGCACCACGAAGGTTTCCGATTTCGCCGGAGCGGAGTGCCGATGCGGCCGGATATAGGTTCCGGCCAGCAGAACGTTCAGAAACCGGTGCGGGTTGTCGGCCGGACCCGAATGGAAATTGTGATTCATGCGGCGCCGCGGCGATGCGGATGCGCTGTCCGCAACCGCGTTGATGAGAGACTCCGAGATCAGCTGAACTTCGGCCATCGCTTCAATCGTAGCTCGGTCCGGGGGCGCGGCTTCGGCCGCGGCAGTCATGCCGCAGTTCCTGTTACGCGAAAGCCTCGCGGAGCCGGAACCGCGCCATCGCTGGCGCGGCCGACAGAAGCCTAGAATACGTACTTCAGCGCGAACTGCATGATACGCGGGTCCTGCGTTGCCTGCGTGATCGCGCCCAGACCGGCTGTGTTCGATGGAACGATCTGGCCGAAATTCGGAGCGATGAGCGAGGTCACCGGGTTGTAGAGGTTCACCCAGTTCGGCAGGTTAAAGGCCTCTCCGCGAACCTCGATGCTCTGGTGCTCCGTGATGCGAAACACCCGCGATAGCGCCGCGTTGAGAACGAACGACCCGGGCCCGCGGATGGCGCCGTTCGTCATGTTCCCGTAGGTGCCGGGCGCGGGTTGCGCGAAGGCTTTCGGATTCAGCCAACCATTGGGTCCCTTATTGGGGAGGTACACGTCGGGCAGGACCTGGTTCGGGCGCTGGCCGGGGGTTCCGCTTAGAGCCTGGTCGAGCGTGGTAGCGACATTGATCGGCGGACCGGATTGGATTACCGCGGAGATTGCCAGTTTCCAATCGCCGGCGATCGCTTGCACCACGTGATTGGAATACTTCGGCGCTGCTACCAGTAAGGTCTGGTTGAAGACCTTCCGCACGTCCGCGCCGGGGCAGGGGCCGCGGTCGGCTTTGCGATTGTTGTACTGCGTCTCGGAGAACAGCGATAGACCGAGCGCGGGCGTGTAGTAATCCGATATGCAATGCGACCACGTGAAGTTCGTGCTGGAGGTGAAGTTGTGCCCGAAGCGGTGCTGCGCCGACAGGACCAGGCCGTTGTAATATCCGGTGCCGCCGGTGTCGAGCACTTCGGTCTCTCCGTAGTAGGTTCCCCAAGCGGGATTCACGAAATTCAGGCGGCGCCGCGCGGGGACATTGCCCGTCGTCGAGCAGACCGGGTAAGCGACGCCGTTGATCGTGCACGCGCCGAGTCCCATGAACTGCGCCTGGTTCACAGGATTATTCAACCAGAGATGCCGTGTTCCGTTGCCCACGTAACTGGCCGACACCAGCCAGTTTTTGATTTGCCGCTGGATGCTCAGGTTGTACTGCTGGATGTACGTCGGCTTCAGATCGAGCGGATACCCGTACGTCAACTGCAGGTTCCCGCGCAGGAAATTGAAATCTTTGGCCGGCGGCAGGGGAAACGGGTTTCCGCCAGGAGTGTTCGCCCAGGGGTCGGCGAGAGACGGGGGATTCGGCACAGTGAGGCTCGCTCCCCAGGGCGGCGAGAATCCAAACTGGTCGAAGGCGAAGCTCGGGAAGTCGTAAAAGAATCCGTACCCGGCGCGAATGGAGGTCTTGCCGTCGCCCGCCGGGTCCCAAACGATGCCGACACGCGGCGAAAACGTGTTGAGCTTGTTGGGGCTGTATTTATTTGTCGCGAGGCCCGGGTCGCCGCCGAACACCATGCCCGCCGGGGCTTTCGGGAACTGCTTGCTCACGACGTTGTTGACGAAGTTGTCCAGCGAAAACGTAAGAGTCTCGTTATATGGATTGGTATGTCCGAAAAATGGGTCCCAACGCAGGCCCGCGGTCACCGTCAGGCGGCGGCTGACCTTCCAGGCATCCTGCACGTATAAGCCGAAGATATTCTGGTGCTGGTCAGAGTACGAAGGACCCGATTGCACGAAACTGCTGGCCATCCCGAGTAAGAAATCGGCGTTGGCGATACCGGCGACGGGTCCGACCTGGGTGAACTGGCCGTTAAACGTAAACCCGCCAGCCGAGTTGAGGTAATTGATGGCAGTCGCTTTGAGATTGACGAACAGCATGCCGAACGAGATCTGGTGCGAACCATGGGTCATGTTCACATCTTCGGAAACCTGCCACGTCGTGTAGGGCTGGAAGGAAGGCGTAGTCGCCATGGTAAACCCGCCCGCGCCGCCGGCGCCGCCCACCGTCCATCCGCCCATGTATTTTCCGAACTGGTTTACCGGCAGTTGGGTGACGTTGCTGACCCCGAGGTCCTGCAGGTTGAAGTATTTGTTGTAAACGGTCGTGTTCGACGTGCGGTTGGCCATCAGGTGGAAGCTGCTGATCATGCTGGGCGTGAGTAAGTAGGTATCCCCCAGCGTGGCATTGAACACGTTATTCGATGCTCCGCCAATGGAGGCGACCAGCACGCCGTGCGACGGGTCTCCCGCCGGGCTCTCGAAATGCTGCACGAAGTAGCGGCCGAACAGCGAGTGCTTGCTCGTGATCTGATAATCGACCTTCGCTACTCCCTGGTGTTCCGTAAAACTGGCAGGAGGGGCGTAGGTGATCTTCCCGCAGGGATCCGCAGTGGTGGGCAGATACTTCTCGAGGTTCAGCGAAATTGGGTTGAACCGGGAAGGGTCGATCTTGTTATTGACGAATCCGAGCGAAGCTGGCAGGACGGCGGGCACCGGGCGGCACAAAGACGACGCCACCACCGAAAAATCGCCTTGCAGCATCGCGGGCGTGGGAACGAAGGCCACCGTCGATGCGGGCGTGGACTTCACGATGTTGTCCTGGTAGCCGAGGAAGTAGAACAGCTTGTCCTTCTTGATCGGCCCGCCGATGGTGCCTCCGAACTGATTGCGCTTGAGGCTGTCGCGCACCGGTTGAAAGCTGTTTCGCGCATTGAATTTGTAGTTGCGCACAAACTCGAAAGCATCGCCGTGGATCTGGTTGGTGCCGGCCTTGGTGACGGCGTTCACCGCGCCCGCGGCATGGTAGCCGTATTGGGCAGGCAAGGCACTGGTCTCGACTTTGAACTCCTGGAGTGTGTCGGGGAAGGGCAGCGGCAGGTTTGCGTTACTCAGCGGGTCGTTGTGCGTTCCGCCATCCAGCAGGTACGTGAGCGAGCCTACGCCGCCGCCGGCCACCGAGATGTACACCGACGATTGCGAGGAGGCACGGAACGACCGGCCCGGTGTCACCGCGCCCGCCAGGTAGATGAGATCGGTCACATTCCGCCCATTGAGCGGCAACTCGGCAATCTGCTGGTTGTTGATCACCTGTCCGACGCCTGTGCTCTGGGTCTCGACCATCGCCGCGTTCGCTTCGACTTCCACCTGTTCGCTCACCGCGCCCACTTTCAAGCTGGCGTCAATGGTCGGATTGCTGTTGACCTCTAGAACGATTCCCGTCTGCACATATTTGGTGAAGCCTTCCTTACTGACCTCCAGCCGGTAAGGCCCGATCGGCAGGTTAGAGAACACGTATCCGCCGTCGGGCCCGGTGGCGACCGAGCGGGTGAGGCCGGTGGCGGTCTGCGTGACCTTCACCTCGGCGCCGGCGACCGAAAGGCCGCTGGCGTCCGTGACCGTACCTTTGATTTGCGAGGTGGAAACGGCCTGGGCCCAAACCACTGTACTGGTGACGGCAAAAACAACGAGCAGACGAAGGCGAGACAAAACTGGAAGTGACATATTTCCAGAGAGTCTATGTCAATTGTTACGACGGTGCAATAGGCGCAGCGCCCTCGAACTGTCGAGAAGGCCAGGCGATCAAACGCGCTGTCGCATCTAACGATTCGCAGGGATCCGCGGCGTCATCACCTGCACCAGCAGCCCGTCCGGGTCGCGGAACTCCGGCGCGCCAGCCACCTCGGGAGCTTCCAGCTTCGCGCCGGCTTGCTCCAGCTTCTTCGTGGCCGCATCGTAGCTGAAAGGCGGGGTGGCCACGCAATAATGATTCACGCCGGGCTTCTGACCGGAGGGAGCCTGCAGCAGACCCACACGGGACGTTCCCGCCTGGAACCAGATCCGGTTATTGTTGCGCTGGCTCACCGGGCCGAAGATTTTCTCGTAAAACGCCGCGGACTTCTCCGGCTCGGAAACGTTCAGCAGGATGTGATCGATGCCGGTTGGCTGGAAGATGGGCTCGTCGCCAACGGCAATCGATTCCGGTGAGGCAGTGCCGGTCACAAGCTGGTTCCAGGAATTGGCGGTTCCAAGTTGCAGGCGAATGCCGTCGGGATCGGTTACATACAGATCTTTGCCGCTGGGGTAATCCTTGTAAGCCACTCCGCGTTCTTCCAGGTAGCGATGCATCGCGGCAACGTCGAACCCCTCGATGCCCGCGCAGAAGTGATCCACCCTCGGCTCGGGCCCTTTATCCATAGCGACGAACGCCGGGCCCAGTTTCACATAACGCCGGGGCGTCTTATTGTTCTTGAGCACGGTATTTCCGAAAATGCGGGCATAAAATGCCGCGGACTTTTCCGGGTCGGAGGCCCAGAATTCCACGTGATCGACCCCGCTGAAACGGAACGGCTGCTCCACCGCGGCGGCAGCGCCGCGGGCCGCGAACGCACCCGTTGCAAAGAGAGCCAGCGCCTCGCGCCGGCCGATCCGATAAGATTCCTCGCGTGACATGGCTCCTCCTGGTTCCTCGAGTTAGAATTTCAAGTCGCTCGGCGCGAACCGCAGATCCCGATCCAAGACCATCTCTACGGTGCTGCCCTGAGGCAGGCCGGCCTCCGCGCGGTGCTTCATCAGTACCGAGGCGAGCCCGGCGGCAGCTCCGGCCGCGGCGCCAATTCCAGCTCCGCCGAGCGGGTGCCCCGCCGCAGCTCCAGCAATCCCGCCGGCTCCCGCCCCTATCCCCGCACCTTCGGCAGTCGTTTTGGCCGTGCGCGCTTTGTCGCGTTCGCCCGTGATCGTGCCTTCTTTCCGGTCGACCTTGCCCTCTACCGTATCCGCCGAGCCCAAACGCGAGCGGAAATCCCGGGTGACGCCGTTCGGCAGCGTGAGCGAGTCGAAGCGAATATACAATTCGCCTTTCCCTTTCACCACGCCGGCCGGCTTGCTCGTCGTGACCGTTCCGGCCACGGAGCTGCCCCGTGGAATCACCACATGACCGTCGATGGATACGGGGAAGGAGGTATCCAGATACACGCGATCGCCCTCGTGCGAGTGCTTCGTGTCCACCGCGTTGCGCAGCACGAGCGGGATCCGCGTGCCTGCCGGGACCATAATCTCGGCGGGAGCGGGCGGGGGCTCTTCCCGTCTGCTAATGGCCGGTGGCGCGGAATTTGACGAGATCACCGCGGCAGCCGGGGGTGCTTCCGTTCGCACGGGCGCGCCTTCGCGATGGTACACCAGGACGCTCTCGCTTTCCTGGCCGCCGCGCTCCACCTGGCGCGTGATAGTGAGGGTGGCGTGGTCGCGCGAAAGTCTCCAGCGATCCATTTCCGTGTAGTTTTGCGGACCCGAAACCAGCGTGTTCACCAGCAGGGCCGCGCCCTCCCACTTCACAAGGCTGCTCCTGCTTTCCGCCCCAATGCGGTAGCGCGTCTCACTGCCGTCCAGAGCATATGACCACTCGGCCGGCGGGCCGTCTGGTGCGCCCGAGCAGTGCATGGACGCCTCCTGCTGAGCAACCGTCAACACGCGATCGAGGCGTCCGGATACCGCCCGCGTGCGATCGGAATCGAGAATCCATTTGCCCGAGAAATCACGATCCGGGTCGGTCGCCGCGAACCCGGTACCGCTGAAATAAAGCAGGAAGAAAGGAAGTACAGCTCGTGTGCGCGAGCACATACCTGGAAGATTACCACTCGCCGAAGCCGATTGCCCAGAACCGCGCCATCACCGGCGCGGCTGAACGGCGCTTTCTGGACGGCAATCTACTCCCGATCCAGCTCCGCGCGCACCGAGCGCTCCGCGCAGGTTAGGCAGACCATTCCCGTGGGACGCATCTCATGCCGGGTGTGGTCGCTGCACAGCCTGCAATAAAGTATCGTTCTGGGAAACGGCCCTTGCCGCGCCGGCGCGGCGCGCGTTCCGCCGTTGCTGTCTCCGGATTTCTCCGTCGCGACCGCATGCGCCCGGTCGTAGTTCCGCACGAACGCTCCCATCATCCGGTCGGTGACGGTGGTATGGTCGTGCAGCCATCCGGCGAGGAATTCCAGAAATACCTCGACGGCCTCCCGGTCGCCACTCTCCACGGGCGGGGTGAATAGTTTCAGCCGGCGGCGTACCGTTTCATGCTGCTGTTTATGCCACCCGTAGGAGGGGTAGCCGCTCGACTGCATCAGCCACTCCTCGTGCGTAAAGTGCTCTTCTGTATAAACGCGCAGGGCACGCAGTTGTTCTTTGATCTCCTCGGCGGGGGCCCTCTGCGCAATCGCGTTTTCGAATTCTTCGGCGAGCCGGAACAAATTGCGGTGTTCCGCATCGATCTGGGGAAGAAAGACTTCGTTCTCCTTGCTCCACCTGAAATGCCGCATACACCAGAATTGTACAGGCAATTCAGGAGTTTCTTACCTTTTTCTGGATGAAATCGAATGCGGCTTAAGTGGACCCTCTCGATCCAAGCAAAGCCGCCACAGTTCAACCGCTATTTGCCGCGGTAAATCACCCGCCAAATCCTACCCTTCTGGCTGTCGGCGATGTAGAGCGACCCATCCGGCCCAACCGCTACCCCATCGGCTCGGAAGTTTGCGTCATTCGGGCGCATCAGCGGGGTCTTGCCGGCGAATCCATTCGCAAACACCTCGAAATTGCCCGAGGGCTTACCGCCGGAGAAGGGCTGGAAAGTCACGTTGTATCCTTCCATCGGCATCGGGGCGCGGTTCCAGGACCCGTGAAAGGCGATGAAGGCGCCGCCCTGGTACTGCTTGGGGAACTGCTTGCCTTCATAGAACGTGATATCGACCGGGGCCCAATGCGCGGGAAACGCGGCGACTGGAGGAGTGAACTCGGTGCAACGGCCGACTGTCTTGCCGTCGCCGCCGTATTCGGGGTTGAGCAGGAACTTCTTCTGGCCGTAGTCATAAAAGCAGAACGGCCACCCGAAGTTGGAGCCGTTCGCCGCGCGATACAGCGGCTCGGCTGGGCGCTCCGCATTCTCCTGGGCCGTGAACTCTCCCGGCCATAGGATGTCGAGCTGGTCGCGATTGTTCATCGCGATATACAAGGCGTTGTCATGCCACGCGATCGCCGGCATCTGGCGAAGCCCGGTTGCAAACCGCGTGCCGTCGTCCTGGGATTGCCCGAGCTTGTTCTCGTCGAACTTCCAGATTCCGCCATGCTTTTCGAGAATCGGGCAAGGGTCCTGGCCCTGGCTCTTGGGTGTTCGGTCCTTCTGCTGGCAGGCATTGGAAGGCGCGCCGACATTGACGTAGAGCGATCCCTTGCCGTCGAACGCAATGCCTTTGTCGCCATGCTGCCGCTCTCCCGGCAAGCCCATGACGACGGTTTCCGATGCTCCGGAAGGCTTGAGCTCGCCCGGGTTCAACTTGAATCTTTCCACCGACGTAGGATGCGCGAGATAAATGTAGCCGTTGTGCAGCGCGACTCCTGTCGTGCTCTGATCGCCAAAGTGCTCTTTCCTCTCGAGGCGTCCGTCGCCGTTCGTGTCACGAAGGGCAACCACGCCGCCCCGCTCGCCCGAGCCCTGCAATGCGACGAACACGTCTCCATTCGGTGCAACCACGAGGTGCCGCGCCGTGCCGAGATTATCGGCCACCACCAGCGCGCAAAAGCCGGCGGGAAGCTGGATGCCGCCGTTGTCGGGATCGCAGGAAGGAGCATTGGCTGCGTGCAGCGCGAACGTCAAGGCCAGCGCACCCGTTCCGAGCGCGAGCAGGCGGCTGGCAAATCGGCCGCATTTCATCAGACTGGTCATCGGTATCTCCTCGTCAATACTTCATCAAACCACAGCTCTGTTGCACGGAGAAGATGGCCGCAACTTTGTTCAGCTTTTCACCAAGCGCTCTCAGTTGCTCCATGGAAGGTCGCTAGGAGGCGCTTCATGCGACGGGCCGCATTATTGCTGCTGTTGATTTCCGCGGGGACTACGGCGGGTTTCGCGCAGCACCCGGCACCTGGCGCCGATCCGCACGAAAATCCGCAACTCGATGGCGCGGCGCCACCGTCTTCGGCTCCCGTCACCGATCCGCAAGCGGCGCCCAATCCTGTCCCCGTTCGACCTCCCAACCTGAATGCTCCCGCCGCCCGCAATCGCAGCACTCCGGCCAGACCTCTGAGCGACGCCGAAATCATGAGCAAAATTCGGACTTCCCTCCGCGCGGACAAGGCAACTGCCCGAGATGCCCGGAACGTACGCGTGATCGCCCACGCCGGAACCGTGACACTGAAGGGCGCCGTGGACTCCGCCGAAACCAGGCATGCCATCGAGCGGAAGGCGACCGAGATAGCGGGCGAGGGCAAGGTGACGAACGAGATCGACGTCAAGCCCGCGGCTTCCGGGCAAGTGAAACGAAAGTAACCCGCGGCCTACTCCAGCGCGAAGACCCAGATCGCGCCGCCCTCCGGCACCTCCGGATACTCGCCCGGAAACGCGCGGTTCAGACCGGCCTGCATTCCGCGCGAGTCTCCGCCCCAGCCCGAGTGCACGGCGATGTACTGCTTGCCATCGACGGCGAAGGAAGTCGGCGGCGCGAGAATTCCCGAGTTCGTGGGGTATTCCCAGAGGAGCTTGCCGGTCGCGGCATCGAACGCGTGCATGTGGCGGTCGTTGGTGCCGCCGCTGAACACGAGCCCTCCGGCGGTCGCCAGCATCGCGCCCCAGTTAGGCGACTTCTCATATTTGTGGGTCCAGACGCGCTCGCCGGTGTCCACGTTCCAGGCCTGGACCTCGCCGAAGTGGTCGGCGCCGGGCACGATGGTTAATCCGCCGATGCGTGCTCCCGTATAGCCTTTTCCAGGCGTGTACTCCACCGATTCCATCCCTGCCAGGGTTTCGCAAAGATTCTCGTTGGCCGGGATGTAGATCATGCGTGTCGCGGGGCTAAAAGCGATGGGCGGCCAGTTCTTACCGCCCCAAAGCGACGGGCAGTATTGCGCCTCCTTGCCCGTGCCGGGCTTGTGCGCCGGGTCCACCTCGGCGCGGCCGGTCTCGGGATCGAGACGCTTGAACACGTTCTGCTTCACGAAGGGCTTGCCCTCGATGAAGCGGATACGGCCATCGGTGCGCTCGAGAAAGCGAAGATAGCCATCACGGGCCACGTCAATCAAGCCCGTGATGGTTTGGCCACGGCGTTGGTAGTCGACCAGAATCGGTGGGGAGACCTCATCCCAATCCCACGAGTCGTTGGGATGGTATTGGAAATAGCCCTTAATTTTCCCCGTTCCGGCATCCAGCGCGATGGTCGAGGCGGTGTAGAGATTGTCGCCCGGGCGCTGATCCCCCATCCACGGCCCGCCATTCCCCACGCCCCAAAACGCCAGGTTGGTGGAGGGGTCGTAGTTGCCGGTGACCCACACCGAACCGCCGCCCGTCTTCCACTGGTCGCCCTTGGGCCACGTCTCGCTCCCGGGTTCGCCAGGGGCGGGCACGGTATAGGTGCGCCATAGCTCGTTTCCGGTTTCCGGATCGAAACCCGCGACAAAGCCGCGAATCCCGAACTCGCCGCCCGATGCGCCCACCATGATGCTTCCGCCGGCGACCAGCGGGGCGAGCGAAATGTAGTAGCCGGATTTATTGTCGGCCACCGTAGTGGTCCAGACTTCCTTCCCGGTCTTGGCGTCGAGCGCGACGAGCACGGCTTCGCCGGCCGCAAACAGAACCTTGTCGCCGTAGAGCGCCACGCCGCGGCTGGTATCGTGCGGGACGGAGGCTCCGGTGGGACGCGGCCTCCGGTACCGCCAGAGAACATTGCCGGTCTTCGCATCGATCGCGATCACCTGGTTGTTCGGCGTCGAGACGAACATCACGCCGTTGTTGACGATCGGCGCGGCTTCGTGGACGCGCGCTTCGCCGGTGGACATTACCCAGACGGGCTTCAGTCGCGCTACATTCGCGGGCGTGATCTCCTTCAGCGGACTGTAGCCCCAGCCATCGTAGGTCCGGCGGATCATCAGCCAGTTGCCGTCTTCCGGCTTCTTGAGCCGCTCGGCGGTCACCGGCTGGTAATTGCGGAGGACCGCCGGCAACGGCGCCGCCGGCTCCGGCTCGGGCGGCCGCTGCGCCAATCCAAGCTGCGCGACAGCGATGAGCGCGATTCCGCACGTCAGCGGGGCAACACACAAAGTCCTAAGGTTCGGCATCACGAGTCTCCTCCGGTCCAGAACCGGCGGGTGTTGAATTTCAGCCGCGCGAGTGACGGCGCGGATTGTCATGAGTATACATCGCGCCGCAGGTGCGCATGACCACGCCCGCCGAACTCAGCTTTGCATTTTGCCACCGCGGGAGAGCCAGCGGGGCACTACCATTAGGCCCGTTCCATAAGCGAGCAGAGAAAAGACAAGGGCAGTCTTAGTGCCCTGGGCCAGATCGACCATAACCAGACGGTATGCGCCCAGGCAGACGAGCATATATACGAGAGGTTTGAGTTCGACCCAGTTCCAGCGCGACACAGTCCATGCCACCGCGATCGCGGCCGCCGAAAGTGTGGCCGTGCGGAACGTGGCGCAATAGGCATGCGAGGCGGTAGCGCCGAACGTTCGGTGGTATGCCATGGCCAGGCCGCTGGACAGGATGGCGCCCACCAGCCATAATGCCGCGCCGGCGAACACGAAGCGCAGCAGCGGGTGCGGCGTTTTGCGGAGCACCAGCCCAAAGCAGACCAAGGCCGCGGCCGCCGCCCAAAGGATCGGGATCGGCAGACCATCCGCCGGCCCGCTCCCCAATAACAACCTGGTGCCGTCCAGGAGAGCGCCTGAGGAGAACAGCCCCGCAACCAGGTAGACACAGGCTTGCCAATGCAGGCTTGCGGGGGCGGCCGCGGTAGAGAGGGCGGCCAGGAAGCACCAAAGCGCCGCCGAGGTCCCCGGCATCAGCATGCGGGTGGCGACCAGAGTGAGCGCCAACCCGAATCCGGCGTAGATGTGGAAATTGCGGTGCGGCGCTGCCGGCGGTAGGCGGAAAGCTGCGAAGTAAGAAGCGGCCGCGAGGCAGAGCGTCGCGACGGCCACCGCGCCGGGGGCCAAACGAATCCCGCCGCCGATCCCTATTGCCAGCGCCGCTGCGAGTTGAACTGTTTCGAAATACGAGAATCGCAAACGGCGGTGGAGCGTGCGCGCGGTCGTGCTCGCTATGTAAATCACCGGGAGCGCCACCTGCGCGGCGAGGAGTGCGGATCGCGGGATGGGCGCGTAGACTTCCGGCAATCCGTTCGGATTGGTGACGAGGTAGGTCACCAGCCAGACGGCGCCATCGGAGGCCAGAGCGCTCAACCAGCGTTCGCCCAGCCAATGCTCCAGGTAAGCGCAGAATTCCGCGGCGGCAGCGATCGCCAGCAGGAGAAACGTAAACGGAATCGCATCGTGGGAGCCGATCAGTAAGACCACCGCCGCAAGCACGCTCGTGAGTGTCGCGATGGTCGCCACCGGCAGCAGGTTCTTCCGCCAGGAGATCCCCAGTCCGGTTGCCGTGAAGAGAAACAGAACCGTCGCGGACTGCCAGGCGGAGATGACGCGGAAGCGGATGGCCGCCTCCCAAAGTAGTGGGCCGAGGATCATGGCCGCAGTCAGGCTGTAGAGGACCGCTATGAGGCGACGCGCCGCGGAAACGCGCGCGGCCCAGACCAGCCATGCGGTGGCATAGAGGATTCCGGCCGCTACGCCGGCCTTCTGCGGAAGCACTCCGGATTCGGTAAGGGCGCGGAGCACATAGGCTCCGGCAATACCCAAGAGGGCGCGGCCTATGGCCGGAACCGTGGCCGCGCCTTCGACCAGGGACCAGGAGGGCTGCCCGGGAACCGGCGCTGGTCTTGCGATCGCGGCTGGGAAGGTTGGCGCCTGCAGGCGTTCTTCCAGCCGTGCAACGCGCCGCTCCAGATCGCGGATCGCGCCGCGGAACTCGTCCCAATCCGGCGCCGGGCCGGGCTGCGGCATGCGCCCTCCTCGTTCACCAGCGTTGGCCACCGGGCTTCAGCCCTGCGCCGCCGTCCGCGCGCTGAGACCTCCGCCAGTTTCGATGTTGCTCTCCTGCCACGGCGGCAGCAGTTTCACCAGCACATAGAAAATCGCCAAGGGCAACAGAAGCAAAGCGACCGCGGGCAGCAGGCCCTCACGCGCGGCGAATTCCACTTTGTACGTGGTGTAACCGAGAAAACTCTTGGAGAAGAGCTGTCCTCCGATCACCACGTTCCAGCGCATCGCAAAAATCCCGACCAGCGTCAGCAGGCTGGCGGCGAGGTACAAGCGCTGCCGGAACCGCTCGGCAAATCTCCACAGTTGGGTGGCCGCGAGCACGCTCAGCGGCACGACCGTCCCGAGGAAGATCTGGATCACTACCTGCGAAGTCCACAGCCGCGTATGCACCATAAAGTCCAGCGACCGGAAAGATTCGTCGGCTTCGTAGGTGCGTTGCACCAGGTCCAGCATCTCCAGCGAAAAGTCGATTACGAACATGTAAAACAGGTACGTGGCTACAGTATCGAGACAGCGCATATCGAGGGGCGTCTTCTTTAGCTTCATCGAGACCATATAAAGCGCCAGGACCGCGGCAATCCCGGAAGTGATCGCCGAAAATAGGAACACGATCGGCATCAGCGGCGTGGACCACCACGGATTGGCCTTCACCGATCCAAAGATGAATCCCACATACCCGTGCAGCAGGAACGCCGAGGGAATGCCGATGACGGTTACGGTATATCCCACGCGGTCGTCAATTCGCCGGCTGGCGGCGCTGATGTTGTCGGAGCCAAGCGTGAGCGCCTTGTAGATCCAGCGCTGGATTCCGGTGCGCGTTTGCGAGAACCGCACGATATCGGCGCGGTATTCCAGCCACACCTCAATCAGCAGCACCGCCATCAGGTACCAGAGATAGACAAAGCCGAACATGGCCATGGCCGAAGACCGGTGCGGCGTCAGGTACATCTCGAAAGAACGCTCGGGGTGGCCGAGGTGCAGTTGCAAGGGCAGGGGCGCCACCAGCAGGAACGCCAGCGCGGTGAGCAGGGCCAGCCGGTAGGTGGGGCGCACGGCCTCGACCTTGAAGACGCGCTCCAGCGACGCCAGAATAAAGGCTCCGGCAACCAGCCCTGTGATGTAGGGATAGATTACGATGAGCAGGCTCCATTGCAGTTCGACCTCGTTCGGGTACATGAATCCTTCGACGCCAGTCATCTCGACTCCTTCAGCGCACCGACCCATCCAGATTCTTGTAAAAGACCTTTGACTCCGTGGCCATTTGCGGCTTCAATACCTGCACCTTGTTGCTTCGTAGAAATTCGTGCACGGGATCTTTCGGATTCTTCAAATCCACCAACTGGCGGGCGCCCGTGGGACACGACTCGCAACAGGCCGTAGTGAGGCCCTTCGTGATCCGGTGGTAGCAGAGCGTGCACTTGTCCACGATCTCCTTTTCCGGATGGAAGTAGCGGCACCCGTACGGACAAGCCTGCACGCAGTAGCGGCAGCCGAGGCAATAGTCGGGATCCACCAGCACGACTCCATCTGGACTCACGAACGTAGCGCCCACCGGGCATACCTGGACACACGGTGAATCGACGCAGTGGTTGCACAGCTTCGGGACGTAGAAGCTCTTGACGTCCTCGCGGGTCGAAGGCGGGAAGCCGTCGATGGCGCCCTTGGGCGATTCCACCATTGGGTGTTCGCGGTCCTCCGTAACCTGGTAGCGCTCCACCCAGGTGCGGAAGTACCCGTCGGGCACCTGATTCTCTTTCGAGCAGGCCCGAACGCAGTTGCCACAGCCGATGCACTTGTCGATGTCGATGATCATCCCCCACCAGTGCTCGGCCATGTGGTAGCTATCGCCGGGAGCCGGCATCTGCCCCGCGCTTTCGAGCGCTTTGGCGGCCGTGGCGGTCAGTATGAGGAGCTTGCTGCACTGGGTGAGTAGTTCGCGGCGGCTGATGTCCATGGCGCTTCCTCTATAAATGCGGATTGTGCGGCTGATGGCAGGAGTTGCACAGCATGCCGCCGGAATGTTCGGCCGTGGCTACCTGCGGGAAGCTCTTGGGTTTGGCGGCGTCCTTCTCGTGACAACGGGCGCACAGTACGGCCACATCGGGCAGCGCTGGTTTGAGCGACATGGGGTCGGCCGCGTGTTTTGCCTGCGGACCATGGCACGCCTCGCACGAAACGTGGGCATGCTTGCCGGCGGCCCGCGCCTTCGCCTCCTCGTCATGGCACAGAAGGCACTCCTGCTGCCCGGCGAAGGAAAGCGCACGCTGGCGGTTGAGCGCCAGCGCGGCGGGACGATAGTGGCCGTATTGGCCGAAGGCCTTCGGAACTACGGTGTTCCGAATCAGGAAGAAAATCGCCATCCCGGCCACCAGGACGATGGCCGGGCGGATCAGGTGTCCGGAATCCCGGAAGAGCCGACGCATTTTGCGCTGCACCCCTTTCAGGAATGCTCGAACCGACGGTTTCGCTGCATGCACGGGAAGTACCAGACTAATCAGTCTGAAATTCGAGAATGACGAATTCCGCTACAACCCGCAATCTGTTGTAGTTAATCGCAACAGGCGCTCGCGGCTGAGTAGGCTCCTGGCGCGCCTGGATTGGGTGAACTCACCCAGACCATGGTGGCGCCTATGGGCGGACCCCTTCCGCCGCGCCAGCGATGGCGCCGTTCTGCCTGCGGTGAGGTGTTCTTGTAAGCGGACCCGCGGCGTAACCGCCGCGGCTGAATCTGAGCGACTGGCCGATTTAAGGTACGTCACCGGCGACCCGGCGCTAGGGCGTCACCGCTTCATCCCGCACTGCCACAGGGCGCAGAGAGCCGCGTTGTAGAGCGCCAAGCCGGTGGTGATCTGTCCCAGGTGATTGTCGTGAGGGGAGATGTAGGAGGCCCTCTGTGCGACGTCGGGGTGCAGATCGCCTTCGGTCGAGCAATCGATCACGACCGCGCCCTCCTTCACGCCGCGCACCAGGTCTTCTTCGCAAGATGCGGGAAATGCAGTCACCACGATGTCCGCGGCCTCCAGGTAGTGCTTCCGGTCTTCCGGCTTGGTCTGCGGATGGACCATGACGGCCGTGGCGCCGATCCGCATTAGCATGCTCTGCAACGGAATTCCGATGCGCGGCGAGTTATTGAAGATCACCGCGGAGGGGCCTTTCTGGCGCGGATCGCGTGGGAACAGGTTCTTGATGGCCGCATGCTGATGCAGCAACGTCAGGATGGCCCTGGCAGTACAGGGAACGACACCCTCGTACTCCTCCTCGTCATCGAAGGTTTTGATATTGAGCGCCATGCGGCCCGTGTTCTCGACAGTCAATCCCTCGATGTCTTTCTGTGGCGGCACGCGGCGGAGGAAGTAATCCTCGGTCTTGCCGAAAGGAGTCGGGAAAAACACAAAGACGCCATAAATCTTGTCGTGGACGTGGGCCCCCATCAGCAGCAACTCGAGCGCGTCGGCCGTCTGCGCTTCCTCAATGCGAAAATCGAGCCCGTGCTGCCGGAATTTCTTACCCATGTAACTGGCGTAACGCCGGCAGCCGCGATCGACCTCGGTGTCCGGGGGGTGAGGCAGGAAGGCGGCTACCCGGATCTGGCCGCGGTCGAGTCCCATTCTTTCCACCTGCCCGAGTTTCCGCTCGGCTTGCGTGAAAACCTCTTCGGCGACGGTGAGGCAGTCCAACCGCTTTCCCTTCGGAATGCTCTTAGTCCACGCCATATCCGGCGCGAAGGTACTCTTCGGAGGAGCCGCGGCGGCAGAGTCCACCATACCCAGTGTGTTCATGTCCTCACCTGATTATCGCTTGACGCACTGGCCCGGCGCTTCTGCTTCTCACCCTCTTTTCGGTGACGAAGGGCCGTCTTGCCGCATCTTCTCAGTTGGAGGCGACATGGAACCTAGACTGAACTACCAAACGGCCGCGCCGCAAGGAGCCATCCAGGCGATGTATGGGCTGGAGCGCTACGTACGGAATAGCGGCCTCGAACACAGCCTGCTGGAACTCGTCAAGATGCGGGCGTCCCAGATCAACGGATGCGCGTACTGCATCGACATGCACAGCAAAGACGCGCGGGCAGAGGGAGAGACCGAACAGCGCCTCTATGCCCTGAGCGCCTGGCGCGAAACGCCGTTCTTCACCGAGCGGGAGCGCGCCGCGCTGGAATGGACCGAGGCCCTCACCCTCATCTCGCAGAATCACGTTCCGGACGAGCTTTACGATCGCGTCCGCCGATATTTCAGCGAGGCGGAACTGGTGAATCTCACTCTCGCCGTAGTGACCATCAACGGTTGGAACCGGCTGGCGATTTCGTTCCGCTCGGTGCCGGGGAGCTATCAGCGGCAGCAGGCGGCGACGTAGCACCGCGGGCCGCCGCCTCCACGTTCACGGTGGGGTCAGCGCCCTCCCAGACCTCGTCGGCAGTGGGACCATATATGGCCGGAACGGGCTTATCGAGCAGCCTCAGATAGACCGTTAGTTGCGTTCGGTGGTGCGCGGTGTGCAGAATGCGGCGCCACAGGATCCAGATACGTTCCCGTTCCACGTCGAAGAATTGCCTTCGTGCGAGCCACCATTCCTCGGGCCGGGAGGCCAGAAATTGCAGCCGCGGCCGCGCCAATTCCACCAGCCTCGAAACGAAGGCGGCCACGGAGGGTTCCGGAGGAAGCACGGCGCCGGCCGCGGGTTCTGGAATTTCGAGGAATTCGCCGAAAAACCGCCGCTCGGACAGCAATTCGTGTTTCAGGATCTCGCGCACCGTCATGGATTTCGGGTGCGGCCGAAAATCCAACTCGCCATCCGCGAACCGCGACCACGTCGCGCACACTTTGTTGATTTCGGAGGCATAGGTATCGAGCGCGTGCTGCAGCAGCGGGACCGCTGCCCGCGGAACATCGCTTTCGGCGAGGAGGCTACGATTATTTTGCATGGCTATGCCGCGGCGACCCGGATCACCGCATCCCACAGAAATTCGACCAGTTTCATCACGGCGTCAATCGAAATATTCTCGTCATCCGAGTGCGCCCCGCCCAGAGGCCCCTCGTTGATGCGGGCGAGCGGACCAAACCCGTACGCCTGTACGCCCCGCGCGCGCAGTTGCGCGCTATCGGTGGCTCCCGTCAGCATGGAGGGGAGCGCCGGGGCATGGAATAGGCGCTGGCCGGCCGCTTCGAGGGCGCGATACATTTCGGTGTCGGTCCGCGACGGCGGCGCGGCCGGACGATCCCAGTTCTGCGCGGGAAGCACCTCCACGCTGGGGTCGCCAATTACCCGGCGCAGCTCGGCGAGGAGCTTCGTCATGTCCTCGTCCGGCAAGGCGCGTACGTCGAGGTAAGCCTCGGCCTCGGAAGGAATCACGTTGTTACGGAAGCCCGCCCGCAAAATGGTCGGAACCACCGAAGTGCGCAGCAGAGAGTAGTGCCCCGGCTCGTGAACGCGAAAGTAGGAGTCCGCCCACGCGACGCGGGAGCGGTCGAGGACGGCGCGATACCGTGCTGCGTCGGCCGGCGGGCTGAGGGCCGCGAGCTTTTGGAAATACTCGCGAGTCGCCGCGTTCAAACGGACGGGCGTTTGCCAGGAGCCCACGCGCGCCACCGCGGTCGCGAGGTGCTCCACGGCGTTTTGCATGGTCGGGCGGGAAGCGTGGCCGGAAACGCCGCGCGCCACCAGACGCACGCCGCGCGGCACCTTTTCGGTGACGGTGATGAGCACATCGTGTACCTGGCCGTTTTCCACCGCCACGGAGCCACCCTCGGCGAGCGCGTACTCCGCCTCGATTTCCGGCCAGTGCTCCTTGATCATGTAATCGATGCCTACACGGGTGGTGCCTTCCTCGCCGGCCTCCGCCAGAAAAATCACATCGCGATCGAGCTTGACGTGAAGGCGGTGCAACAGCAGCATGACCATCATGCCCGCGACCACGTGCACCTTATCGTCCTCGGCGCCGCGCGCGTAAATACGCCCGTTCTTGCGTACCGCGGCAAAGGGGTCCACGGTCCAGTGCGCGCGCTCGACGCCCACTACATCGGTGTGGCCCATCAGGAGGATCGGCCGCTTGGAGCCGTTTCCTTTGATGTGCGCCACCAGGTTGGCCCGGTCCGGCTCCAGCGCAAAGAGACGGGACGGAATTCCTTCGCGCTCGAGGACTGCCTGTACCGCTTCGGCGGCGCGCGTTTCGTTTCCCGGAGGGTTGCTGGTGTCGATCTTGAGAAGCGCGGTGAAGTGCTCCAGGATCTCCGGCTGGAGCTTGCCCCATTCCACGGAGTAGCTTTCCTGCGCAGCGGGCGGGCGCAAGAAAAGGGTCCCGGCCAGCAGGAGCCACGCGGCGCGCGTCATAGAGGTATATTGCCATGCTTCTTGCGAGGCATGGTGTCGACCTTGTTTTCCAGCATGCGCAGCGCGCGAATCACCCGGGGCCGAGTCTCGTGCGGCTCAATCACGTCGTCTATAAATCCATGCTCGGCGGCGACGAACGGGTTGGCGAAACGCTCGCGGAATTCCTCCACCTTCTCTGCGCGGACGGCGTTCTGATCGCCCGCGGCGGCCAGTTCGCGGCGGTAGACGATGTTCACCGCGCCCTCCGGACCCATGACCGCAATCTCCGCCGTAGGCCACGCAAAGTTGATGTCGGTGCGAATGTGCTTCGAGCCCATGACGCAGTAAGCGCCGCCGTACGCCTTGCGCGTGATCACCGTCACTTTGGGAACGGTGGCCTCGGCAAAGGCGTAGAGCAGCTTGGCGCCGTGCCGGATAATTCCGCCGAACTCCTGCTCGGTGCCGGGCAG
>CAYMHP010000025.1:0-32186 GCA_964390225.1 uncultured Solibacteraceae bacterium | reverse complement strand
GCATCAAGCTGGAAGGCGTCCGCCTCGAGGATCTCGGCCGGGCCAAGCGCGTCACGGTGGATAAGGACAATACCACCATCGTGGACGGCGCCGGTTCCCAGAAGGCGATCGAGGGCCGCATCAAGCAGCTCCGCGCCCAGATCGACGAGACCACTTCCGACTACGACCGCGAGAAGCTGCAGGAGCGGCTGGCGAAGCTGGCCGGCGGCGTCGCGGTGATTAAGGTCGGCGCGGCCACCGAGACCGAAATGAAGGAAAAGAAGGCTCGCGTGGAAGATGCTCTGCATGCCACTCGCGCCGCGGTCGAGGAAGGCATCGTCCCCGGCGGCGGCGTGGCTCTGCTGCGCGCATCGACGGCTCTGAAGGATTTGCGTGTGGACGGCGACGAGCAGATCGGCGTGGATATCGTGAAGCGCGCCTGCGAAGAGCCTCTACGCCAGATCGTCGTCAACTCCGGCACCGAGGGTGCCATTGTGGTCGGCAAGATTCGCGAGAACAACAACGCGAACTTCGGCTTCAACGCCATGACCGACACCTATGAGGATCTGGTCGGCGCCGGCGTGATCGACCCGACCAAGGTGACCCGCACCGCGCTCCAGAACGCTTCCTCGATCGCATCCCTGATGCTGACCACGGAAGCCATGGTTGCGGAGATTCCGGAAAAGAAAGCAGCCCCCGCCGGCCCGCCGCACGGCGGTCCCGAGATGGACTACTAAACCCCTTTCCCAATCTGAACTTCGGCCGCGCTCCCAAAAGGGCGCGGCCTTTTTGTTTGTCAATGCCGGTGTATACTTCGACGAATGTCGATTGCGCATAGAGTCGTCGCGTTCCTTGTGGTGTTGGCTGGAGCCATCCAAGCCCAGAGCCAATCGTTCATCGGCAAGGGCTGGGGCCTCGATCACGTGATCGTCGTCCAGAGAAGCTCGGGCGAGGCAAGGCAGACGTTTGGCGCCAAGCTGGGCTTCTCCATCGTTCCCGGCAATCAATTTCCGGACCAAGGGCTGGAAAATGGTCCTATCCTCCTTCCGCCGGCCTACCTGGAACTGATGTGGGTGTATGACTCCGCGAAAGCCGAGAGCGCATCCAAAGCTGCCGGGCCCGCTGGACTGGCGTGGATGCTTCACCGACTCCACGAACAAGCCGGCGCCATTCTCTCCTATAACATCGACGTTTCGCCGATTGAAGAAGCTGCCAGTTTCCTCCGAAACCGGGGCATCAACGTGACCCTGCCACCGAGCCCGACCACTTTGCGAGACGGCAAGCAGCAACCCGGTCCGTGGCAATTTCTGAGAATCAGTTATGGAGACGGGCAAGCCGGGCCGCCAGCAGGGGTTCCCGGCGGCGATCGGGTCGGGTTCCTGGAATATCGCGATAATTCGGATCGCCTGACGCAGGACCGGTTGCGTCGAGCGCAAGAGAGGACGGAGCGCGAAGTTCCCGATCCACGGCGTAAGCCGGGAGAGTTCCACGCCAATACAGCCAGAAAACTCGAATCCGTCTGGGTTGCCGTTTCCAATGTGCAGGACGCCGTCAAACAAGCAGAGTCGATGGGCTTTATGCCCACTCGTAAGCGCACATCAGCCGAACTGGGGGCACGCGGCCAAGAAGTTCAGTGTGGCCAGGGGACAATCGTCTTTTGGACAGCCGCAAGCCACGATGCGGCGCTTTCCGCTTTGGTGACGACCGGCGGTCTCGGACCATTTGGGGTCAGCGTGGGAGTCGAAGACTTGAACCGGGCTCACGAACTGGTCGAACAAGGGATCGGGCAGCGGTTGCCGATTCGTAAGGTAGACGGCCGCACGCGGTTTCTTGTTCCTGGAGACGCCGCTGGCGGCATTTGGGTCGAGTTCGTAAAGTAGCCGGAAGGGGACCCATCGCAGCCTAAGTTTGGGCACGTGTACGCCTTCCTATAAATATAAATATCCGGCTCGCGAACCGAGCTATCTCTACTTCCCCACCGCCTCCATGCCGTTCTTCTTCATCGCTGCCTTCGCGCGGTCCGATTTCAGGAACGCGATCAGCTTTTTGGCCGCTTCCTGCTCCTTCGAGCCTGCGACCATCGCGGCGCTGAACACCGATACGTACTGGATGTCTTTCGGCAGTGTGCCGACGAAGTCCACACCGGAGACTTGCAGAAGCTCGCTTACGGGCTGGATGGCGATCTCCGCTTCTCCGCTTGCTACCGCGGCCACGCCCGTGTGCGTCGTCTTCGCTGCGATTGCGTCGGCGATGCCTAGCTTCGGAAACAATTTCGTCATCATGTAAATGCCGGTCGTGCTGCTCGGAAACGTGATCGACTTCGCCCGAAGCAGCGTCTGCTTGAATGCCTCAACCGTGCCGATATCCGGCTTCGGCGCCCCGGCACGCACCGATATCCCCAACGGGGTTTGCGCCAGGTCCGTATCCGTTCCCGCCGCGATTCTGCCCTCTGCGATCAGTTCGTCCAAACCTTCTCGCGCCATGATCACCACATCCGCGGGAACACCGCGGCGAAGCTGCGCGCCAATCGTGTTCGGGCCGGTTCCCTGAGACTGCCCCCTGGTTGTGGTGACCGTCAGCCCGGTGCTTTTTTCGAATTCCGGCAGCAACTCCTGAAACGGCGCCGCGAATCCCCCGGACATAATCACCTTGACCTGCGCGAATGCAGCGCCCGGCAGCACGCCAAGCGACATCATCACGAGCAAGCAGGTGAGTAGGCGCTGCGATAGGTTGTTCATGCGGTCTATCGTCGCACACTCGTTTCGACTGAAGTCACGCCCCCATGCCCCGGACTTCGTCTAATCGCCGTTGCAGATAGCGGCGCTCGCTCTCATTGGTGACCAATTCGAGCGCACGCGCATAGCTCCCGGCCGCCTGTTCGCGCGATCCCCTGCGTCGTAACAGGTCGGCGCGCGCTGCGTGGAAGAGATGATAGCCGTCGAGATCGCCGCTTGCCGCGAGCGCGTCGAGAATGGCTAATCCCGCCTCGGGGCCGTACGCCATTGCGACGGCCACGGCGCGGTTCAGCATGATGATGGGCGAAGGCTGAAGACGCTCGAGCTCCTGGTACACTCTTGCGATCTCGCGCCAGTTGGTATCTTCGGCCCGCGCCGCCCTTGAATGCTCCGCCGCAATAGCCGCCTGCAGCGCATACGGACCAGGCTGCGCCCCTAGCACCTCCGCAACCAGCGGTAAGGCCTCCGCGATCTGCTGCCGGTTCCAGCGTGTGCGGTCCTGGTGTTCGAGTACCACCAGGTCGCCCGCCTCGTCGGTGCGGGCCTCCCGCCGCGCGTCTTGGAGCAGCAGCAAGGCGAGCAACCCAGTCGCCTCGGCCGGGGCCCCGCGCCGCGGCGCCCACATGAGTGTCCGCACGAGCCTTGCCAACCGGATGGCTTCTGTGGCGAGATCGGTTCGAATTAGCCGCTCCCCACGCGTCGCCGTGTATCCCTCGTTGAACACGAGATAGATCACCGTCAGAACGGCATCGAGCCGCTCGCCCAGGTCCTTGGCTTCGGGGATGGCGTACGGTATCCGGGCGTCCCGGATCTTGCGTTTCGCCCGCACCAATCTCTGCGCCATGGTGGCCGTGGGCACCAGGAAGGCCCGGGCGATCTCATCCGTCTCGAGCCCGCACAGCGTCCGCAGCGTCAGCGCGATTTGCGCCTCCGGGGCCAGCGCCGGGTGGCAGCAGGTGAAGATCAGCCGCAGCCGTTCATCGGGAATCTCGGTGCTTTCCAACGGGAGTTCCGGGGTTACGGCAGCCAGATCGCGGGCGAGCTCCGTTTGGATTTTCTCCGTGAAAAGTGTTTGCCGCCGCAGCCGGTCGATGGCTTTGTGGCGCGCCGTTTGTACGATCCAAGCTCGTGGAAATTCCGGGACACCCGCCGCCGGCCATTGGTCCAGGGCCGTCGCAAATGCCTCCTGTGCGTACTCTTCCGCCAGGTCGAAGTCGCCCAGAAGACGAATGAGCGTCGCGACGATGCGGCCCCAGTCCGAGCGGTACAATGCTTCCACCGCTGTAGCGGCGTCCGATGGCATACCCGATCTTAGAATTTTTTTCTGCCCGGGTGTCGATGGGACGGCCACCCGTTCGATTTACGTATGGAGGGAGACACGTAATGAAGTATATGTTGCTGATTTATTTGGAGGAGAACGCGTTGAGCGAAGCCGAGCGCGCGCAGTGCTACCAGGACTCCGCCGCCTACGCTCACGAACTCGACGCGCGCGGGCAGTATCTGTTAACCTCACCGCTGCAGCCAACCTCAACGGCGACCAGCGTTCGCATTCGCGAGGGCAAGAAGCTGATCACCGACGGACCCTTTGCCGAGACCCGCGAACAACTGGGCGGCTTCTTCCTGATTGAAGCCGAAAACCTCGACCGCGCAATCGAGATCGCTGGAGAGATCCCGGCAGGACGTTGGGGCACAGTCGAAATCCGCCCCTTATTGGAAGTGAGCGGCCTGCCTAAGTCGCGTGTCGATTTGACGGCTTCTCGTTCGACGAATTAGTAGAACCGCGTTTGAGCCGGCAAGGTTCGGGCGCGGCCCAATCTCAGCAGAGGGTGACAAGAAGGAGGACAAAATTATGACTTCGACGCAAATGCATTCCGTATCGAACGGTTCCCTTTGGACGGGGCGCATCATCTCCGGTGTGATGGTCGCGTTTCTGCTCCTCGATGCCGCGCTCCACCTGGCGAAAGTTGCTCCGGTGGTGGAGGCATTCGCCCGGCTTGGCTGGCCCATGAGCCTGAGCGCGACGCTCGGCATCCTTGAGCTCGTCTGTGTCGCGCTTTACGTTCTACCGCGAACGTCCGTGCTTGGCGCAATCGTCCTCACGGGTTACCTCGGGGGCGCCGTCGCGACGCACCTGCGCGTCGGAAGCTCGTTGTTTGGCGAAACGCTTTTTCCAGTGTATGTCGGAATTCTCGTGTGGGGCGGACTGTACCTTCGGGAACCGCGGCTCCACGCGTTAATGCCCATCGTCAGATCTACGACTCTGCGGCAAGAAGACCGGAAGTTACCGGTTTCCCGCACCGCAGCCCCTGTGCAACTTTGATTTGTCGACTAGAGGAGAAACGAAGGTGCAATCCGCCACTGAAAAGACCACCGTGTCGAAGAAAATGCTTTGGGCCGGACGCACTCTCAGCGGCCTGCCTGCGCTCCTGCTGCTGTTCGTCGCGACCCTCAAGTTGCTCATGTCTCCCGCCGTCATCGAGGGGTTCAAGCAGAGCGGATATCCCGCAAGCACTGTGTTCCCGGTGGGAGCGATCGAATTAATCTGTACAGTGATCTATTTGATTCCACGCACACGGGTTCTCGGCGCCATTCTGATGACGGGTCTGCTGGGCGGCGCAGTCGCCACCAACCTGCGGATCGGCGACGCCACCTGGATCGCGCCCGCAATCCTCGGTGTTCTGGCCTGGGCCGGCCTGTTCTTGCGCGACGAGCGCTTACGCGCCCTCCTCCCGCTCCGCGGCTAAGCCGTTGAGCCCCTGAAGAATACCCGCAATCCCGGCCGCGCCCCTCCAACCAGGGACGCGGCGTTCTGTTGAGTAACTCCACATCCCTGTGGTGCATCTAAAGTAATAGAGAAAGGATTTAAAATCCTATGCTTAAATTCTGGAAATCACCGCTTCGGGGGTTGGGCGGGCTGTTCGCGGCAGGCGTTCTCGCGGCGGCTCCGGCAACCATCGCGCGCCCCGGCACGGTCAATTATGTGGAGGGGAACGTCAGTCTCGATGGTCAGGCGCTCGCGGCGAAATCCATCGGTTCTACCGAGATCAACCCCGGCCAGGCGCTCGAAACGGGCCAAGGCAAGGCGGAAGTTCTGCTGACCCCGGGTGTGTTTCTGAGGATGGGCGACAACGCTGCGCTTCGGGTCATTTGGCCCTCGCTGACCGACACACGCGTCGAGTTGGAAAAAGGGCAGGCGCTGGTCGAAGTGGACGAGATCAAAAACGAAAACCACCTCGCTGTTCTGGATCACGGCGTAAACACGACACTTGAAAAGAAGGGCCTGTACAAGTTCGATGCCGATCAGCCGCTAGTAGCCGTCTACGACGGAAAGGCTGAAGTCCAGCTCGGCGACCGGCCGATACAGGTCGGCAAGGGCAAGGAATTGCCGCTGGTGGAAACCGCCGAAGTGAAGCCGCAAAAGTTCGATCGCAAAGCGGGCGGGGGCCTCTACAACTGGAGCAAAGTCCGCTCCGAATACATGGCTGAAGCCAATCAGGCGGCCGCGCAAACGATCATCGTCAACAATGCCGGCTGGTACGGAACCGGCTGGTATTGGAATCCCTGGTACAGCACATGGGCGTTCGTGCCGGCCGATGGTTTCCTGTATAGCCCATTCGGCTTCGGTTGGGGATTCTACTCGCCGGCCTACTTCTACTACAATGCGCCGCTTTACTATCACTACCGGCCCGGAATGGTCGTCCGGGGACGGCCTGGATTCGTTGGACGCCCGGGATTCGGCGGCAGCCCGGGTTTCCGGGGAGCCTCCGGGTTCCACGGCTTTGCCGGCGGGCCGCGCGCAGGCGGCGCACGCTTCGGTGGCGGAATGCACCGTTAAGTCACGTTATTGCCAGCATCTGGTCTCAGCCGCGTCCCCTAAGGGGCGCGGCTTTTTCTTGGTCACGGGGCATTCACGCGCTTCGCCTTCCGGAGGGCAAATGCCAGCCCCGACCAGGTCTCATCCACGGCGCAGATTTTGTAGTCGACCAGCCCGGCGGCGAGGCCGATCTCCCGCACCTTGGGTTCCGCCAAGTCGCTGACGACCCCCGAAGCCTTCTTCGGCCATATGAGCCAGAGGGTTCGTCCTTCGCGCATGGCGCGAATCAGTGCCGGGAGTTCGCGGGTGAGGTTCCCCTCCGATTTGAAGAACGCGAGGATTACGTCGGCGTTGGTTGAATCCTTTCCGATACGCACGCCTTCGGGAAGCGGATCCAGCTTGGACTCAAAGCCCTGAGGTGCGTGCGCCAGTCCTACGACGCAACCCGCCCGGATGCGGAGCTTTTGCGGAAGGGGAGTGCCGGAGTATCCGGCGAACGTGCCAGGGACCACTGGTTTCTCGGGGCGGTTCTTCAATGCGCGGCGCAGCGACGGTGCGATCCGGCGCCACGTCGTGAAGACCGCGTCGGGTAGTAAGCTGCGCACGTGCGCCGTTTTCTCGGGATCCCCTTCGATGAAAACGAGCGCGGCGCCCCGTGTGGCCTTTTGGCCCCGGAAGTAGATAGCGAGCTCGCGTCCGTGCGCCGGGCGGCGATTGAGGTCGATGATGAGGCCATCCGGCGGATTTTCGAGGATGCGGCGGTACGCGCGGCCGTCTCCGGGATTACCGGCGAAACACTCGGTGGCGAAGCCTTCCCGCCGCAGCCGTTCCGTATGCTCCTCGGCTTCCGACGGGTCCAAATGGAACAACAGCACACGGTCAGCCATAACAAGCCGCATTGTATCGCGCCCCTGGACGGGTGTACCAGGACTTCCTACCGGCGTTAGAAATCCGGAATTTCTAATGTTTTCAGCAATTTACGTGTATTTGAGAGCGTGGATACGCTCTCCTATTCGACCGGAATCAACCGGATGACAAAAGCGCAACCGGACGGTACATGTTGCATCTAATCAAATAGATCGGTCTGCCCAGAGCCGGCGCCGAGAGCCTTTCTTCATCTTGCCTGGAAATCTCCACAGATTTTCGAGAGGGAAGACGCTAAGCCGAGCACTGCTTTAGGACCGCAAAAAGAGCGATGGAACCATTTGAAGACTATATAGCGGACGGGGCCGCGGGGTTTGGGATAGCAGTCGAGAGTTCCCCGGAGATCGACACCGACTATAAGGATCACGAAGAACATACCGACGGATCGGTCTCCACGGACGATCCGGTGCGCGTGTATCTGCGCGAGATGGGATCTGTCCGGCTACTCAAGAAGCATCAAGAGGTCGAGCTGGCCCAGAGAATGGAACGTGGAAAGCTGCGCCTGCGAAAGGCCCTTTCACGCTCACCACTGGTTTGGAGCCGAGCGCTCGCACTGTACGAAGGCATCCACAACGAAACAGTTCGGATGGAGGAGTTCGCCGAGTTAGGCGGAGCGGATGGGGACGCGCGCGATGAGGCGCGCCAGCACGCCGCCCGGCGCTTATCTCAATTTGCCCTCGCGCATCACCGTCTTTTGGAACTCGAGCGAAAGCTGGCCGCAACGCCGGAGCGGCACGTACGCCTTCGCGGACGATTGAAGGCGAAGGCTCGCCGCCTGCACGTGCTGTGTTCGCGCGAGATTCGCGCCTTTCCTTTCCAGGCACTTCAGTGGCGGCAGTTCCGGGCGGCGCTGGAGCGCGCCGTCGAGGAAATCAATGGCCTCGAGCGGGAGCTCAGACGCGCGCAAAACAAGCCCGCCGCGGTGCGGGAGATCCGGCGGAAGATCCGCGACTGGGAAACGAACGTGGGCGCCAACGCCTGCCAGATGCGTTCGTGGCTAAAGGCAGCGCGTCGTGGCGACGCCGAGGCCGAAGCCGCTAAAGCCGCGTTGGTCGAAGCCAACCTTCGCCTGGTCGTTTCGGTTGCCAAGAAGTACGTGAATCGGGGCCTCCACCTGCTCGATCTCGTTCAGGAGGGCAACATCGGTCTGATGCGCGCGGCCGATAAATTCGACTACCACCTGGGATACAAGTTCTCTACGTATGCGACCTGGTGGATCCGCCAGGCGGTCACGCGCGCCATCGCCGACCAATCGCGAACCATTCGCATTCCCGTCCACATGAACGAGAGTCTGACGAAGTACCTGCGGACCTCTCGGGAATTGGAGAAGGAACTGGGGAGGATGCCCAAGGACGAGGAGGTCGCCGGCAAGTTGAACATCGCCGCGGAGAAGGTGCAGGAACTGCGATCGATATCCCGCGACCCGGTCTCGCTCGATTTGCCGGTGGGCAACGACGGCGAGTCGGTTTTGGGAGACTTGATCGAAGGCGGCTCCGCGACCTCGGTGCTTCGTCCGCTCATGGTTCGCGACGTGGAGGACGAAACCGCGGACGTGCTGCGTGTCTTGTCTCCCAACGAAGAGAAGGTCATGCGCATGCGGTTTGGAATCGGCTGCGACCGGGAACACACATTGGAAGAAATCGCCCAGGAGTTCGGGCTCACCCGCGAGCGTATCCGCCAGATCGAAATGAAAGCGCTGCAGCGCCTGCGCACCTGCGAAAGCGCGAAGCGTCTGCGCCCCCTGCTCACCGTACAGTAAGGTCGTTCTGCCACGGAAGCCCCGGCGTTACCGCCGGGGCGGAACTGCCAACTTCAGCCCCGCCCGTTAGGGCGGGGGTCCAACTCCAGGAACTTGAATATGTCGCTCACCCTGTCGAGCGGCGAAGGCTCGCGGTTCACAATGACTTCCACCAGGGTCGTCGTGAATGGAAAGAAGAGCGTTGCATCGCCCGTCCCGTTCACGTCGATGACGACGGGCCCGGCTGTGGCAGTCATGGTCTTTCGCGAATCGTTGCTTCCGTAACCTTGATATGCCATCAGAGCCGTTCCCGTCGAAGCAGTCACCCGGATTTGTAAAGGCACTTGCCGCTCGCAAATCCCCATTGGAAGCCGGACATGGAAGCAGCGAAAGCTCGGATCGGTGCCATAAGCATGCACATCGGTATACATTTCCGCAAACGGAACCCATTCACCGGCTTCGTTCTGACGAAGCACATCGATCAGGTAATCGGTAACCGGATCGCCGCGCTCGTCGCGCGCGCGTACGACGAACTGCTGCCATCCCTCCATCTGCTGCCCGGCTTCATGAAAAAGGTGGCCGAAAAAGGTTTTGATGTCGCCTTCGAGCCCGGCTGCGTCTTTGCCCGGATTGACCAGCATCTTCGCCTTCGCCTCTTCGCCGCTCGTCCTTGCCCGCTCGAGCCAAGCATCGTACGCTTTCTCGTCCGCGACATTTAAGAAATCGAAGATCAGATTCATCATCGTCTCGTCGGGATTGCTTACCAGAGTGGCATGGTTCCTGTCCGCAACTGGAATCATGGGAATATCGACTCTTCCTGCCCACGGCGTAATCGAAATTCTGGAGGCCGGGTTCCCATCTTCGTCGACGGGCATGCGCGTAAGATCGACGACGATCTTCCGGGTGTTCAGGCCGCAGCCGGCCCAGCGAACGGTTCCATCCGTCCCAGGATCATTGGCGACGCTCGCAATTCCGGTGTAGGGCGTGTTGCCGATGAAAATGCAGACCCACGGCGTGTCCGGTCCTTTCCCGTAATACGGCTCGTCTCCGAGCAAGTCGAGGTGAGCAAGATCCCAGGTGAACCGGCTTCCGAGTTCGAGGCCGTCAAGCACCTGATCGCCCGCGTTCAAGAAGTCCGGACCGGGTTCCCGATTGCCCTTGACCAGCGCGCCGATCCAGGTGCGGCCCTTGTGCGCCTGCGGCGATCCCCAGGTGGCTGGCGCCAATCCGACCAAGTGCTTCAGCCGTTTCACGCGCTCGTTGTGGGCAATCGCCGCTCCATAATTCGTCAGCCATGACCGGATCACGAGCATGCCCGTGGAATGCACGACCGCATCAAACTCCTGCGCCTCGTTCAGGCCGCGCTGGTTCCGTAGCGCTCGATCGAATCCTTCCGCGATGTCTTTGATGGTGATCTCATTGTTCAGCGAGACATAATTGGCAACATTGATATCGACGGCGTTGATGCCTCGTCTATTCAACTCGTTGCAGAAGTTCGTGAAATCTAGGCCGCCCGCTGAATAGCCATGGATTAAAAGAATGGGACGCGGCATGGTGCTCCTTTCGGGTGTATGTGTTTTTGAGAGCACCAACTGTATCACACGTCCGTGCGGCAGCCGCGTGCGTTCATTTTTTGCGCGGCCGTTTGGGGACGAATGCGAGAAATCTTCGCGGGTTGTCCACCATGACCTGGTGCAACACCTGCTCACTGGCGCCGGCTGCTTTCAGCTTCGGCAGAAACACCGTCAGGGTCTTCGCGTATCCGCTCGACGCATCGGCAGAGAACATGAGATGATCGGCAAAACCGGCATCGATGAGCGCCATGACCATGGGAACCTGTTGCGCGTCGTTGTTTCCGCCCTGCCGGTCGAAGCCGACAAAAGCGCCGCGTCTGCAGATCGCCTTGTGCACGTAGACATTCGGATCCACGAGATTCCCCAGGTGTCCGATGACGACTCGTTCGGGCTTGACGCCGGCGTCCTCCAGGATATCGAGCTGTTCGAGGGCCGATTTGCCGGGAATTCCCGTGTGCGTGAAGATCGGAAGGTTCGTCGCGACGTGCGCGCGACCCACGGCACGAAAGACCTTGCGCTCGTCCGCGGTGATCTCGTCCCAGGAGCCGATTTCGCCGAAGGCGCCGAGAGTGTCGTCGTCCGCTTGCTTGATGAGCGCCTTCACGATCTGGTCTTCGCTCATCGTGGAAATCTCTTTGGGATAAAACGGCTGCGAGTAGTATCCGCCGCCCGCCACGATGGGGACGCCAGATTTCACGGAGACCTGCCGCAGGAAATCGATGTTGCGTCCCATGTCCGGATGGCCGGCATCCACGATACAGGCAACGCCTTCGCGTTTCGCACTGGTGACTTCCTCAGACATGAGATCCACGTTATGCATAATGTCCGGGGTTCCACTGCGAGGCGCGCCGCCACGCGCGGGGAGTGGCGGCAACCCATTAGCGGCACGCGCAGCCGCTGCGGCCGCGGCAAATCTCGCGTTGAAATCGGGCGCGAGCTGCATGTGCTCATGAAAAAGCGTGGCGCCGCCGGCCAACTCCTCGGGCGCGTAGTCTTTGAGGAGCGTTCTGATGATCGCGCGATTTGGGAATGTCGGGCCTTGCGCGGATGCACCCGGCTGGGCTGCCGCGGTTGCGGCGCCGATTCCCAAGAGCTCGAGAGCCTGCCGGCGGGTCAGGGGGTATCTGAGAAACTCTTGCATAGGTGCATTGTAAGAGTTTGTCGATTGTAACGCCGACGGTCGCAGCCGCCGGTGCCGTTCCGGAGAACCGGCGATAAGATCGCCGGCGCTACGCTGACGCGACGACGCTCTGAGTTCTGTCGGCCGCGCTACGCTGTTGCTATGCTCTTCACCAAGGCCGGCATCCACAAGCTCCATGCCTGCATGCACGATTGCCTGGATGCGATCTTGACCCATGCAGCAAGCATGCCCGTGGATCTCCTTGCGGCGGAGGTCGCCGGATTCGGCCGGCCCACATTACGTCATCAAATCGCCCACGTGCTTACCACCGAACTGGCGTGGGTGCGGGCGCTCCAACTATTGCCAATCCAACGTGTGGACCCTGCTACGCTGGCGACGATCGAAGATGCCCGCCGGGAGCAGACCCGGGTGGCTGCAGCGACGATTACCTATCTAGATGCGATTGACGAGCGCCAACTGAATGCAGAGCTGGACCGTTACCCCGATGAATGGCTCGGACCGCGCCGCTCGCCTGCCTTTATTCTGCTCCACGTCATAACCCACTCGTTCCACCACAAAGGCCAGATCGTGGCGATGCTGCGGTTGCTCGGATACCCCGCTCCCGACACGGACATGCAGCGCGGCTGAAGCCGCTTTATCCGAATGCACCGAGCGGCGAATCCGGATAGCGCCTCATCGTAAACTTCCTGAACGAGGAGCACAGTTGTGTCACGGCTGTTTGCAGGCAAAGCTCGCCGCATCGTTGGTGCTACCGACCCCTTTGTACACCGGAACCTGCGGATAGGGACACAGCGGCCGGGTCATATCGACCGTCCCATTCGTCACATGCGAGGCGAGAATCGCACCCGGGGCTTCTCCGGCCTCCCGCCAGCGTTCAATCACGCCCATCTTGTTGAACTGGTCGGGGCCCGCGCCGCCGCGGCAATGCGCCATGCCGGGCTCCATGTAGAGCCGGAGCCAGTCGTCCTGATTCCCACCCATGGTGGACAGCACGGTCTTGTAATAACTCACCGTATGGCCTGGTGGAATTCCCGGATCGGCCCAGCCGTGATACAGCAGCAGCTTGCCGCCATGCGCCTTGAAGGCCGAAAGGTCGAACGTCAGCACGTCGATGCCGGCCTTATCCGCTTGCGCGACTTCTTTGGCCAGGTCGAAGTGATGCCAATCGTAATCCTTGTCCTGATGGCCGAGGATACGGATCACATCCCAGACGCCGCCCGGGCTCGCCGGCACATTGCGAAGCGCTGCGAGTTGCAGTTCCGTGCCGACCGGATATCCGGTCCAGATGACCTCGCCGGTCTTGGTCTTCACGTCGCCGAAGACGATTTGCACCGTCTTCAGTTCCCCCTCGGTGAGGCACTTCGGGCCATTCCCGCTCTTGCACAATAGAGCCGACGGATCGTAATGACACCGCTCGGGATTGCCGATGATGCCGTCCTTCACTCCATCCAGGGCGTCGCAAGCGTCCATGACGGCCTTGTGCAGGGTCTCGACTTTCTCCTGCGTCAGTGGAGCGTTGTTCTTCATCAGCTCCAGGTTGCGCTCCACGCCGGCCGCGTGCAGATGCACGTGCGGGTTGGCCGGAGCGCCGGCGGAGATCGCATCGAAGTCATCCGGGAAACGGGTCGCTTCGATCAGCCCCTGCCTTCCACCTGTGGAGCAACCGTTGTAGTAGGAATACTTCGGCCCGCGGCCGTAGAACTCGGCCGTGATCAATTTCGCTTTAACGACGGTCTCATGCATCGCCCTATAGGCAAAATCGGTAATCTTCTCGGGATGGCCGAGCGCGAACATGCCGCCCCCGCCCACGTCGGCAGCGCGGTGGCCCGTATCATTGGATGCCGTCGCATAACGTTCGCGCAAAGCGGCAGCCATTTCCGGATAGCTGACGTTTCCCGCCCATCCGCCGTTGCCGACCACCTGCAGTTTCCCGTTCCAATCTTCGGTCGGTAGGAAAACAGCGGCTTCGATCTTCGAGTCCGAAGAGGGTGTCAGAATCATCATCACGCGGCAATACGCCGGAACGGGCAGCGGAGCGGCCGCGCCTCCCCGGGGCGCGCGTGGCTCTGCGGCGCCACGCGCCTGCCCTCCCGAGCCGCTAGCCTCGGCCTCCGATTCCGGCGCGGGAATCGGCGCGATCTGCGGAGCCGGAGCCTTGAATGGACCCGCCGGAATGAACTGGATCGACGTCACCGTCGCATCCGGAAACGAAAGTTTCAATTGGTCGCAAGGCGTTTGCGCAAGTGCGGCCGTGGCCATGAAAGACAAAGCCACCAGCATAAACGGTCTGAACATCGGGATTCCCTCCAGTCGCTCCTAGCTACTCTACACAGAAAAGAGCCCGGCGGGAAGCATGGCGGCAGCGTGGCGAGCCATGCCCATAGGCGTTCGAGCGATACGATATTAGGCTGTGGAGTTGACGATGGCTCGTGTCTATGTCGATTTCATGACGAAACGATACCGGATCGCGGATTTCGCTCGTTGCAAACGCTGTCGGTGCGCGGCCCAGCGAATCCGGAGGCCACGTGTGATGCTTCTCTTATGCCTGGCCGGTCTGCTGGCGTTTGCAGGCGCGGCCGCGGCACAGGAGCCGATTCCCACCGATGGGCCGGAACCCACCGCGATTCATGGCGTGAGAAGATTCCCACCGATACGCGGCCGAAGTGCCGGTCCTGGACTGCCGATCTGGAATTATCAGATCACCTCTCCGGTAAATGGAGTTTCCTACCGCGGATACATGGTAGGAACCGACCCATCCACCCCCGGTGCAACAACCACCACGGTCCCGGTCATCCTCGTTCCGTTCATCGTGCAGTTCACAAACACCGCCACGGGTTTTACCACGACATTTGATCCCTCGGCCGCTCCGGATGCGGGGTGCACGGCCGGGCTGACGGCGATGAGCCTTGTCGAGAATAGCCCCATATTTCAGAACTATCCCTGGACTCTGAATGGTGTAGACGTCGGGGTAACTCAATATATAGACGCGTTCCAACGCGCTAATTTCTGGAGGTATGTACAGAACGGAAACGATTACCACATTTTACTGACTTACACGGTCGGCGAGCCGCTACGGTTGCCGCTGAGTTACTCGTCTCCGACGCTCGCGGCGGAAATCCGCACGGGTGTAACTAGCACCTGCACTAATCCGGGCGGTTCGGGATCGACCAATGGCGGAGCTTATCAGGGGATCGTGGATTACAATGTGCTCGAAAATGCGATGGCCCAGTATATCGTATCGCACCGGATCAGGCCCGATCAGTTCCCGATATTCATCCTGTATAACGTCCTGTATTCGCAAAACGGGCTGTTATATCTGGGCGGCTATCATTTTTCGGAGGCTTCGTATCCGGAGGCTCTGACCTCCCCCGGACAGACCTATGCGATGGCGAACTTCCGCAGCAACGGCTCGGGACCGTTCGACGTCTCGATTCTTTCGCACGAAATCGCCGAATGGGTGAATGATCCCAGCGGATTCAATGCAACGCCGGCCTGGGGAAACATTGGGGAAATCACCGGCTGCAGACGATATCTCGAAGTTGGCGATCCCCTTACCCGAACGGATCTGCCGCCGATTACAGGTCCGAACGGGTTCGCCTACCACTTACAGGAGCTGGC
The DNA here is from genome assembly GCA_964390225.1 of uncultured Solibacteraceae bacterium. Classification (GTDB taxonomy): domain Bacteria; phylum Acidobacteriota; class Terriglobia; order Bryobacterales; family Bryobacteraceae; genus PSRJ01. Next base: position 16,663 of record CAYMHP010000025.1, on the reverse strand, counting down.
GTACTTCTCCTGGTTTTTTCGAACAGCATCTACCACGGCAGGAGGCTCGTATTCAGACAACGGAACGCTGGCGACAGACGCGGGCCCCGTTTGCCAATAACAAGACGTGTCGTCAGTCACATCGGTCTTCCCTCGCTGGTATCATCTTCAAGATGCAGGTTCAAACCGTAACCCGAAGCGTTGAGGCGGATGCGGAGCCGGATCGAATCCTGGAGTTTCTCGCCGATCCACGTCATATCCCTGATTGGGCACCCGTGTTTGCGGACCGGATTGACGCGGACGGGGAGGGAGCCTGGCGGGTGGCAAAGGGCGCAAGCGTTTTTGGGCTCGAGGTCATCCTCGAGCGCTCGTCCCGTACCGTCGACTATCTACGCGAGGTGGCGCCTGGCAGGAGAGGCGGCGCGTACATCCGCGTGCTGCCCCGCCCGAAAGCAGGCAGTGTGATCGTGATGACGCTGCCGGTTCCGCAGGGGGTCGATGCTGAAAGCGTCTCTGAGGTTCTGGACCATGAACTTCACAATTTGGTGAACCTGTTGAATGCACGCGCAGGGACGCCGTAGAGCAGTAGCGCGGCGGTCGCAGCCGCCGGTGCTGTTCAAGAGCGCCGGCGACAAGATCGCCAGCGCTACTTTGTACTCCGGCCGCCGCAGTCATGCCGCGGTTCCGCTTGCACGGCGGCTTCAGCATATTAGCACCGCCCCCCGTTTGTTCGCGCGTCTACGAATTTGCGCGCGCGTTCGGGGTCCAAGTACAATAAAACTCCCTCCCCAACAGCCCTTCCAGGCGAGGGACCGGACACTGCTCACACTCTGAGTGTGCCCAACTGATAAACGAGGAAGACGCCACCAACATGCCGCACGCTCTCGCGCAAACGCTTGCCCCGGTGCCCAGCGATATCGAAATCGCCCAGGCTGCTACCCCGATTCCCATCGACCGGATCGCCACCGAAACGGGCATCCTCCCGGAAGAGCTGGAGCTTTACGGTAAAACGAAAGCCAAAGTACATCTTTCCATTCGCGACCGTCTGAAGGACGTCCCGAACGGCAAGTACGTGGTGGTGACGGCGATTACGCCCACGCCACTCGGCGAAGGCAAAACCACCACGACCGTGGGTCTGAGCCAGGCTTTGGGCGCGCATCTCGGGAAGAAAGTCTTCACCTGCGTAAGGCAGCCGAGCCAGGGCCCCACTTTCGGAATTAAGGGCGGGGCGGCCGGCGGCGGCTACAGCCAGATTATTCCCATGGAGGATTTCAACCTCCACCTGACCGGTGACATCCACGCGATCACCGCTGCCAATAATCTGCTGGCCGCCGCCATCGACACGCGCATGTTCCATGAGAGCAGCAGCACCGATGAACAATTGTTCGAGCGGCTTTGCCCGCCGGCCAAGGACGGCAGCCGCAAGTTCTCCCCGGTGATGCTGCGGCGCCTCCGCAAGCTCGGCATTTCGAAAACCGATCCCAACCAGCTCACGCCCGAGGAGCGCAGCCGTTTCGCGCGCCTCGATATCGATCCCGACAGCATCACCTGGCGCCGCGTGATCGATACCAGCGACCGGATGCTCCGCCAGATCACGATCGGCCAGGGGCCGGAGGAAAAAGGCAAAACTCGCGTGACGGGTTTCGACATCACGGTGGCGAGCGAGATCATGGCGGTGCTCGCGCTCACCACCGACCTCGGCGACATGCGCGAGCGGCTCGGCCGCATGGTGATCGGAACCAACCGCGCCGGCGAGCCCATCACGGCGGACGACCTGGGCACCGGCGGCGCGCTGGCAGTCCTCATGAAAGACGCAATCATGCCCAACCTGATGCAGACGATCGAAGGAACGCCTGCATTCGTGCACGCGGGGCCGTTCGCGAACATCGCCCACGGCAACTCGTCCATCGTGGCCGATCAGATTGCGCTCAAGCTCGTGGGGCCGGGCGGATACGTGCTCACCGAAGCGGGCTTCGGCGCGGATATGGGCTTTGAGAAGTTTTGCAACATCAAGTGCCGATACAGCGGGTTGAGGCCCGACTGCGTCGTCCTGGTCGCCACCATTCGCGCCCTCAAGATGCATGGCGGCGGTCCCAAGGTGGTGGCGGGGCAGCCGCTCTCGCCTGTGTACACGGACGAGAACCTGGATCTGCTGGAGAAGGGCTGCAGCAACCTCGTCCGAATGGTCGCGATCGCGCGAAGCTTCGGGCTACCGATCGTCGTGGCGATCAACCGCTTTCACTACGATACCGACGCCGAAATCGACATGGTGCGTCGTCTCGCCAAGGCCGCGGGCGCCGAAGATGCGGTGGTGGCCACGCACTGGGCCAAGGGCGGCGCGGGCGCAGTCGACCTCGGTAAAGCGGTGGTGGCGGCCTGCGAGAAGCCGAGCCAGTTCCGGTTTCTCTACTCCGTGGAATTGAGCATCAAAGAGAAGATCGAGAAAATCGTGAAGGAGATATACGGCGGCGCCGACGTGGAGTACTCACCCGAAGCCGAGAAGAAGATCGCGCTCTATACGCGAAACGGCTTCGACAAGCTGCCCATCTGCATGGCGAAGACCCACCTGAGCCTGAGCCACGATCCGAATCTGAAGGGCGCGCCCACGGGGTTCATGGTGCCGGTGCGCGACATTCGCGCCAGCCTGGGCGCCGGATTTTTGTATCCGTTGCTGGGAACGATGGCAACGATGCCCGGCCTTTCGACGCGCCCCGGCTATTACGACGTAGATCTGGAGCCGCAGACCGGAAAAGTGATTGGGCTATCGTAAAGAAGGCGGGCGTTTGCATTCCAGCCGCGGCAGTCATGCCGCGGTTCCGCTTAGACGCGCTTCACCGCACTGGAACCGCGCGATCACTGGCGCGGCTCAACAAACGGCGCTCCTGATTTACTGCAGGACTGGTTTCTCTGCTCCCAGCAAAGCCCGCACGCGCCGCAGAAACTCCGTGGCGGCAAAAGGTTTGGGGAGAACTTCCATTTCGCGCTTGACGATCCCGTCGTGCGCGAGGGTATCGTGGCGGTAGCCTGAGACCAGCAATACCTTAGCGTCGGGGCGCGAGCGCGTCACCTTCTCGGCCAGTTGCGGGCCGGTCCTGCCGGGCATGATGACGTCGGTCACCAGCAGATCGATTGGCTCCCGGTAGACTTCGGCAAGTAACTCGGCCTCCTCGGCATTGCGCGCCTCGAGAAGCTGGAAGCCTTCCTGGGCGAGGTAGTTGCGCATCAGGCGGCGCACGCCGTCTTCGTCTTCAGCCAATAGGACGGTGCGGGCCCGCTCGCCGCTGACCGCCCGCGCGTGTGCTCCGGCGATATCCTGCGGAGCGTGGAATGTGCCCACGCACGGCAGCAGGATTTCGAAGCTGGTGCCCTTTCCCGGCTCGCTGGTTGCGGTGATGTACCCGCCGCCGCGCGTCACAATGCTGTGGACAATCGATAGTCCCAGACCGGTTCCGAACCCGGCTTCTTTGGTGGTGAAGAACGGCTCAAATATGCGCGAGAGCGTCTCCTTGTCCATTCCCCGTCCGTTGTCGGAAATGCGAAGGCGAGCATAGGGGCCGGGACGGTAGACCCGCGACTGCTGGGTTCCGGGATCGATTTCAAGCGTCGTGCTCTCGATCCGGAACTCGCCGCGAACCGGGATGGCATCGCGCGCGTTCAGCGCCAGGTTGAGGAGCACCTGCTTCAGCTGGTTGCGGTCGCCGCGCACGAACCCCACGGTCGATCCGAGGTCGGTCGAAAAGGTCCGAGTCTTGCCCAGCGTGCGCGAGATCATCGGCTGCATCTCGCAGATCACTTCATGAACATTCAGCACTTCCATCCGCGCCACATCGCGGCGGCTCAAGGTGAGCAGCTGGCTGGTAATGGAACTCGCGATGGAGGCCGCATGCTTGATCTCGAGCACCTCATCCTTATCGCCACCGGAGAGCCGGGCAGCCAGGCCATCGGCGTACCCGAGAATCACGGTGAGTTGGTTGTTGAAGTCGTGGGCCAGCCCTCCCGCGAGGTTCGTGATCGCCTCCATTCTCTGCGATTGCACCAGGCGGCGTTCCATGTCTCTTCGCGAGCGGATATCCCGCATGACGATGATCGCGCCGAGCAGGTCGTCGGCCGAGCGGTTTTCGACGCACCCGATCTCGACCATGCTACTGGCGCCGTTCTTGGAGACTAGGTTATAAGCCTGAATCTCTGCGGGGAAGAGGTCATAGATCGGATTCTTGGCCGGCTTGCCGCTGGTTTCGTCGCAAAGCCCGAGCACATCCATGAGCAGGCGGCCGTGCGCGTCGTCGGCGGTCCACCCGGTCAGTTGTTCGGCCACCGGGTTGATAAAGACAATTTCGCCACTTGGGTCGGTGGCAATGATCCCTTCTCCGACGCTGCGCAGCGTAGTCGAGAGCCAAGCCTCGCTGGCGCGGACGCGCCGCTCCATTTCATGCTTATAAAGCGAGATCTGGACCGCGCTCCGGAGATCTCCATCGCTGATCGGCTTCAGAATGTACCCGAATGGCTCGGTCAGCTTGGCGCGGTTGACGGTTTCCGGATCGGCGTGCGCGGTGATGTAGACCACTGGCGTTTCGAACTGGACTTTCAACGCCTGAGCGGCCGCAATGCCATCCATGTCGCCCTTCAATCGGATGTCCATGAGCACGAGGTCGAACGGCGTGGCGCGGGCGCATTCGAGCGCCTCTTCACCCGAGCGGGCGATGGCCGGAACGGCGTAGCCTAGCCTCTCGAGCCGCTTCTGGATGTCCGCGGCGATCAATCCTTCGTCTTCGACGACCAGGATTTTTTTCAGATCTTCTGCTACCTGCATGCCGATTTCCCCTTTAGCCAACGCAGTTACACAGTTGCCCGCGGCTGCGCCGCGCGTTTGCGCAGGCCGGCGGCAACTGCGTGAGAAACCTCTCTGCCCATGGTTGTAGCAGACGGGATCCGGCCACCACAGCGGTGAACAGAAAACATCCTTTCGAATCAGCAACGATTGCCGGTTTTCGAGTTGTGACTTGCAACGGCTGCACGTAAACTCCGGCCAAACGCTGCCGATCGGGTCCAATGACAGTCTAGGCAGCGGCGCGGCCGGTTCCGGCGGCTCCGCGGGAAAGACGTCGAGTGGCAATGCTCCGAGCCTGGGACCGGTCGGGCTGACAGGCACTATTAGAATATTACTGCGATTTAAGCGTTGTCAATCCGAATATCTGATAGACAATAAACTACAGCGGCGTACGTGATTTCAATTAGAATAGGCGTACTATTTTTCGCAGACCGCGGTCGCGAACCGATTATCCGGACTGCAGTACTCCTGCTGAATGCGGAGGCCGCCCTGTTCCTCGACCAGCCAGCGGAAAGACGACGGAGTGTAGGTGTAGGTGAAGTTCAGGCCGATGCGCTCGCCACGCTCGAGTGGAACCTCTTCTCCACCGAAGCTCGCGGTAAGATCCCGCTCGGCGCGGAAATACCGAGTGATCAGGTGAAGACCCTCATGCCGTTCGTCACGCTTATGGTCGAACCGGATCTCGCCATCGGCATTGGCGATGCCAACGCTGGCGAGAACACCGGAAAGGAAGTTCCGCACAGCCGCATTGTTTCGCCAGGGCATGGTCTTCTCTTCGTTATACAACTCGCCGTCGACGATCAGCCGGTCTCCGGGACGCAGGCACTGGGCGATATAGCGGATTTCCGCGAGCGGATCGAAGGATCCCAGTGTATTCCCCGACATGATGAAGAGGCGCGGCGGCTCCGCGGCATCGGCCGCATAGACCAGGTGCACCGGGCTTGAAATATCCGCCTTGATACCGACGGTTTCGAAATCCTCGTCGTCGGCTCCAGCGCAGGCGAGTTCCAGCATAGCCTGGCTGGCATCTACCGGAAAATAGAGGCACTCGCAGCCAGCGTTTTTCAATGCCGTCATCAGCAGCCGGTCGCGCGCGCCGTCTCCGGCCCCGAAGCTGATCACCGGCACGCGCCCGCCGAAGTGCTGTGCCAGCGGCCGGACGCGCGAGGCCATCTGCTTCCATGTTTCGCGCAGCCCGCCGTAGAGATCGGGCTCATTGGTCAGAGCGATCCAGGCATCCGCGGAGCGTACCGTCCAGAAAAAGAACTTCTCGGGCAGGTCGCGGGCCTGCAGGGCTTCGGCAAATTCGTGCGCAATGTCGGCTTCCGTGAGGACGACTTCCACTCTCATAGCGTGTTTGGCCCCATGACGTGCATGCCCGCATCGACGAACAGAACGTTGCCCGTGACGCCGCGGCCGAGGTCGCTCGCCAGGAACACGGCGGTATCGCCCACCTCGGCGGGTTCGGTATTGCGGCGGAGGGGGGCATATTTCGGCGCGGCCTCCAACATCTTCGTGAGGTCCTTGACGGCGCGGGCCGAGGCGGTTTTCACCGCGCCGGCGGAAATCGCGTTCACGCGAATATTCCGCGGGCCCAGGTCGCTTGCCAGGTAGCGGACGGCAGCCTCCAGGGATGCCTTGGCCACGCCCATCACGTTATAGTTGGGAACCACGCGCGAGGAGCCCAGATACGTCAGCGTGGTGAGTGAGCCCCCTTCCGTCATAAGCGGCGCGGTGGCGCGCGCAACCGCCACCAGTGAATACGCGCTGACCTCCTGCGCCAGAAGAAAACCGTCGCGCCCCGTTTCGACGAAGGGCCGGGTGAGGTCTTCGCGATTGGCGAAGGCGAGGCTGTGGACCACCGCTGCCAGCGGCCGGCCCAGACTGCTCAAGGACGCCGGCAAGGCGGCTAGCTGGTCTTCCTTGGTCACGTCGCAAGGCAGAATCGCGGCTACGTTCATGCCGCCAGAGAGCTCTTCGATGGATTCTTTCTGCCGCTCGTCGAGGTACGTCAGCGCCAGGGTCGCGCCTTCCCGGGAAAACGCCTGTGCAATCGCGTAAGCCAGGCTCCATTTGTTGGCGATTCCCAGGATGAGGGCCAGCCGGCCCTCCAACAGTTTGGACATGAGCAACCTACAGTGTAACTTGGAGAGTACGCCTGTCTGGAGAGAAATGACGGCAGGCGATTCCCGCCGCACATGGATCTGAGCACGCCACTCACCTACGTCAAAGGCATCGGACCGGCTCGCGCCGCCATGCTGGAGGCCAAGGGTCTCTCCGTGGTGGAAGACCTGCTCGCCTACGTGCCGTTCCGGTACGAGGACCGCAGCAACATGAAGACCATCGCGCAGTTAGCTCCCGGCGAGATGGCCACGGTGATTGCGGAGGTCCGCTCGGCAAAACTGTCCGGATTCCGACGGCGCAACCTCGGATTATTTGAAGCGCGCTTCAGCGACGCCTCGCGCGCGATCCTGGTCGGCAAGTGGTTCCACGGCGGCTACCTCGCCAAGGTCCTGACGGAAGGTATGAAGCTGGCGCTCTTCGGAAAAGTGGAATTCGACAGCTATTCGGGCGAGATGACCATGCTGCATCCGGAGTTTGAAATCCTCTCCGGGGACGACGAGGATGGCGACGCTGCGCTCCATACCGGGCGCATCGTCCCGATCTACGAGGCGGTCTCGAAGCTGACTACGCGCGTTCTGCGCACGTTCACGCATCGCATTTTCGACGCGCTCCATCCGGTGGAGGACCGGCTGCCCGCCGACATCCGCCGGCGCCTCAGGATGCCGGATCGCTGGACGGCGCTGCGCGAGACGCATTTTCCGCCAGCCGATGCCGACCTGCGGCTGCTCAATCAATTCCGCTCGCCGGGGCAGTTCCGTCTGATCTTCGAAGAGTTCTTCTGGCTCGAATGCGGCATTACCTTGAAGCGCCGCAACGCGCGAACGCTTCCCGGGATTGCTTTCGATATCGACGACCGGGTGCGCGAGCAGGTCAAGGCCATGCTGCCGTTCAAACCGACCGGAGCGCAGAAGCGGGTCATCAAAGAGATCGCCGACGATATGAAAGCGCCGCGGCCGATGAACCGTCTGCTGCAAGGCGATGTGGGAAGCGGCAAAACCATCGTTGCGGCCGAGGCCGCCGTAATTGCGATCGAGAACGGGTACCAGGTTGCCGTTTTGGCGCCGACCGAGATCCTGGCCGCCCAGCACGCTCTCTATTTCAAGCAGATCCTTTCCAAGCTCGGATATATCGTGCTGCTGCTCACCGGATCCTTTGCCAGCCGCGAGAAGGGGCAACTGAAGAAGCTGGTGGCGGAAGGGCTGGCGCACGTCGTTATCGGCACGCACGCGCTGCTCGAAAAGGATGTTGAATTCAAACGGCTCGGGCTTGCCATCATCGACGAGCAGCATCGCTTCGGCGTACTGCAGCGCCTCGGCCTGGTGCAGAAGGGCATTCACCCCGACGTGCTGGTGATGACCGCGACTCCGATTCCGAGGACGCTCTCGATGACACTCTACGGAGACCTGGACGTATCCGTCATCGACGAACTGCCTCCCGGCCGGAAGCCGATCGTCACCAAGCACGCCACAGCCGACCGCGTCGAGCAGGTCTATAGCTTTCTGAAGCGGCAGATCGACGAAGGGCGGCAGGCATACGTCGTCTACCCGGTAATCGAGGAATCGGAGAACCAGGCGATGAAAGCCGCCGAGAAAATGTACGAGCATCTTTCGCGGGAGGTCTTTCCCAACGTGCCCGTCGGCCTGATGCACGGCAGGCTAGGATCGGACGAAAAAGAGGAAGCCATGCGCAGCTTCAAAGAAGGCCAGACGAAGATATTGGTTTCGACCACCGTGATCGAAGTCGGTGTGGACGTCCCGAATGCCACCGTCATGGTGATCGAGCAGGCGGAGCGGTTTGGGCTCGCGCAACTGCACCAACTGCGCGGCCGGGTCGGCCGCGGCGCCGCGCAGAGCTACTGTATCCTGGTGACGGAGAAGACCAACGACGCGGCGCGCGAGCGCATCCGCACGCTGGTCGATTCCACTGACGGTTTCTTCATTTCCGAGATGGACCTGAAGCTGCGCGGCCCTGGCGAGTTCTTCGGGACAAAACAATCGGGCCTGCCGTCGCTGCGGGTCGCGAACATTCTGCGCGATCCGGAGATTCTGGAAGCGGCGCGGCGCGAGGCGATCGATTTTGTCGAGCGGCCGCCCTCCGAAGAAGAACTCGCCCAGGCGGTGGCCTACATTCGCGATCATTGGCAGCGCCGCTATGGGCTGGTGACCGTGGGCTGATGCGGGTAATCGCCGGAGAGTTCCGCTCGCGCCGATTGAAGAGCATTCCGGGCGCAGCGACTCGACCCACACCCGACCGCCTGCGTGAGACGCTGTTCGACATTCTCGCGCCCCGCATCGAAGGCGCCACCTTCCTCGACGCGTATGCGGGTACCGGCGCCGTGGGCATCGAAGCGCTCAGCCGCGGGGCGGCGCATGCCTACTTCCTGGAACGAAACCGCGGCGCACTCGAGGTCATTCGCGAGAATCTCGCTTCTCTCGGGTTGGAAGCGCGCGCGACCGTGATCACCGGCCCGGTGATGCTGACGCTGCCTCGCTATCACGCTGACATCGTATTTCTCGATCCGCCTTACGACCAGGAGAGGGAGTACACGGCGGCCCTGGAAACTCTCTCCGAGAACCCGCCGGGCCTGCTGGTGGTCCAACATTCGATCCGGGCTAAGCTTCCCGACCAGCACGGTACGCTGCACCGCAGCCGCACCGTCAGGCAGGGCGACAACGCGCTCAGTTTTTACGCGAGATAAGATTGAGCCATGCGGCGGCGCGACTTTCTGTTAGGCGCGTCCACACTGGCCTCGTCCACACGGGCGCTGCGGGCGGCCGGCCGGGAGCTCGGAAGCGTTGCCTATCGCCAATCCGACGGACTGTGGATCCGGAGTTTGCCCGACGGAAGTCCGCGCAGAGTTGCCGCAGCCGGCAAATCGCCGCGCTTTTCTCCGTCGGGCCAGTGGATCGCTTTCGGCCACTCGGTCATAAGCATCGATGGCGGCCAACTTGCCACATTGCCTTCGGACGAATGGGTCTGGGTCCCTCACCGCGACGCGCTGGCCGTCGTCACTGAAGAGGGGCTGGGCCTTGCCGAAGCGAGCAACGGATGGAAACCGCGGCTTCTGATTCACGGCGCGGGCCTGCCTGTCTTCAACTCCGATGGTTCTCAATTCGTGTACAGCACCGCTGTGAAACGAGGGACGGGACCCGGTGGCGAGCCGATGCGCGACGGCCAACTGCGCCGCGCAGCGCTGGATGGCGCGGGCGCGCGTTCGCGGATCTTGTGGTCCAAATATCTGTCGTGTCCGGTCCCATATGCCTGGACCCAGGATTCGCGCTACATCCTCTTTTGGGAGGATCCCGATTTTTCGGCTTCGGTCATGGCGGATGGACTGGAGCTGTTTCGTATCCCGGCGGCAGGCGGCCGCTCCCAGCAGTTGCATGTTTCAAGCCTGGTTCATCCCGACATGCTGGCGCTCTCTCCTGGGGGAAGCGAACTTGCCGTTAGCATTGAGTCGCGCGGACGCGAGACTTGGGCCGCGAGCCGCATTGCGATCGTGAACATCGATAGCCTGGCGGTTCGTCGTTTGACGGCTTCGGCGAAGAGCGCGTTTTCTCCCGCGTGGTCTCCGGACGGAAAACGGCTCGCCTATGTGCAAGCTCCGGCTCCCATGGATCCAAGCAGCGTTTCGGACGCGAGGCCCCACCTGCGGCAGCGGCGCATCTGGGTGGCGGATGTTTCCGGAGCCACGCCGGACCGCCAGATCACTTCCGACCGTCGCCACCGCGACGAGGAACCAATGTGGTCCGCCGATGGATCGCAGCTTCTCTTCTGCCGCCTGGATTCGGCCGGCAGTGGCGCTCTCTGGCTGATGGGAACGAATGGCGAGAACCCGGTTCAGGTCTCCGGCGCCCTTTCGCTCGCCGGCGGGGCCGTGGGCGGGTTCGGGTTTTACGGCTACATCGATTGGCGCAGCACCTTCGACTGGTTCAAGAATTGACGTCCGTATGTGGCGCATTTCACGGGTTCTGCCGGCTGCCGTGTGTTAGCCTGAGCTTTCATGGCCGCGGCATCCGCGCTTCGCGCCACCCCACTCAATTCCGTGCATCGCGCCCTGGGGGCCAGACTCGTCGATTTCGGCGGGTGGGAGATGCCTGTCCAGTACTCCGGAATTGTGGAGGAGCACCAGGCCGTGCGCAACTCCGTTGGGCTTTTCGATGTCAGCCATATGGGCGAGATTGAGATTTGCGGGCCGGAAGCCGCAAGACTCGCCGATTTCGCCACTACGAACAGCGCCGCCAGGCTGAAACAGGGCCAGGTGCAATACTCGGGGCTGCTTTACGCGCACGGCGGCTTTGTCGACGACATCCTGGTTCACAAAGTCGCCGACGATTCGTATTTCCTGTGCGTGAATGCATCCAATCAGGAAAAGGACTTCGAACATATCCACGCGCAGAACCGCTTCGATGCGCAGGTGAAGTTCGTGAGCGACCGTTACGCGCAGCTTGCGATTCAAGGCCCGCAAGCCCTTCCGACGCTGCAGAAACTCACTCCGGCCGATCTCGCCTCCATGCGCTATTACTGGTTCACCGACAGCACCGTGGAGGGCGCGCCGGCGCGCATTGCCCGCACCGGCTACACTGGCGAGGACGGTTTCGAAATCTACATCCCTCCAGAAGACGCCGAGCGGATTTGGCAGCGCATGCTCCAAGCGGGAAAGGAGTTCGGCATCAAGCCGTGCGGCCTGGGCGCCAGGGACACGCTGCGGCTGGAGGCCGGAATGGCCTTGTACGGCCACGAAATCGACGCCTCGATTTCGCCTCTCGAGGCCGGGCTCGATTGGATTGTCAAGCTCGAGAAGGCGGAATTCACCGGACGCGATGCGCTCCTCAAGCAGAAGGCCAGTGGTCTTCAGCGCAAGCTCAGCGGCTTCGAAATGCGCGGCCGCGGAATCGCGCGCGAGGGCTACGAAGTTTTACTCGACGGCGTAGGGGCGGGCTGGGTAACCAGCGGCTCGCCGTCTCCCACACTCAACCGGAACATCGGATTCTGCTACCTTCCCGCGGCCGCCGCACAGACGGGCCGCACGATTCAAATCATGGTTCGCAACCAGCCCGTCGAGGCTGTGACCGTTCAAACTCCCTTTTACAAGCGAGCGAAATAGCCATGTATCCAGAGAATCTCCGATATACGAAGGAACACGAATGGATCCGCGTCGAGGGCGACATCGGTACCATCGGCATCACCGATCACGCGCAACAGGAGTTGGGCGATATCGTGTATGTCGACCTGGCCAAGCCCGGGGCGCACGTGGAGCAGGGTAAGACGCTCGGATCGGTCGAGTCCGTCAAAGCCGTCTCCGACATTTATGCGCCGGTGAGCGGCGAGGTCACTGAGATCAACACCTCGCTCGCGGACGCGCCGGAAAAGCTCAATGCCGATCCGCACGGGGAGGCGTGGCTGGTGAAGATGCGGCTCACCGCGCCCGCTGAGGTCGAAAAGCTGCTCTCCGCGGCCGAATATCAAGCCTACATAGGAGCCGAAAAGTAGTTTGCGTTATCTGCCGAAGTCCGAATCCGAGCGCCGCGAGATGTTTGATGCGTGCGGCGCAGGGTCTGCCGAAGACCTGTTTGCCCATTTGCCGGAGGCCGTCCGGCTGAAGCGGCCGCTCGATCTGCCGCCGGGCATCTCCGAGTACGAGATCGTCGAGTATTTCCGCCAGCGCGGCGGCGAAAACGCCGACGGCTACGCGTGTTTTTTGGGCGCGGGAGTCTACAATCACTTCCGGCCCGTGCTGGTGGACACGGTGATCTCGCGCGGAGAGTTCCTCACCTCCTACACGCCGTACCAGGCGGAGATTTCGCAAGGAACCCTGACCACCATCTTCGAGTTCCAGACGATGCTCTGCCAGCTCACCGGAATGGAGGTAGCGAACGCGTCGATGTACGACGGCTCCACCGCGCTGGCCGAAGCCGCCATGATGTCCGCGCGCATCACCGGAAGAGGCCGCGTGCTGGTGGCCCGCACGGTGCATCCCGAGTATCGCGAGGTCTTGCGCACCTACGCCAAGAATCAACGCATGCCGGTGGAGGAGTTCGGTTACCTGGGGGATGCCGGCGCGCTGGATGCCGAAGACCTCGACCGCAAGATGGATGACCTCACGTGCGCGGTCGTCGTGCAGTCGCCCAACTTCTTCGGCGTCGTCGACCGCGTGCGCGAAGCGGCCGAGATTGCGCACCGGCGCGGGGCGCTGCTGATCGTCGTCTTCACCGAGGCCGTCTCGCTGGGCATTCTGGCGCCGCCGGCCGACGCCGATATCGTGGCGGGCGAACTGCAGTCGTTCGCGATCTCGCCGAGCTACGGCGGTCCGTATGCCGGCGTGATCGCGACTAAGGAGAAATTCGTCCGCCAGATGCCGGGGCGGCTGGTGGGGCAGACCGTCGACGGGAACGGCCGCCGGGCTTTCTGTCTGACGCTGGCGACGCGCGAGCAGCACATTCGCCGCGAGAAGGCGACCTCGAATATCTGCACCAACCAGGCTCTGATTGCGCTCATGGCGACTGTTTTTATGACGGTGTACGGCAAACGCGGGCTGCGAGAGCTTGCCGAACAGAATCTCGCGAAGGCACGTTACCTGTCGGGCCGCCTCAAGCCGCGCTTCTGCGGAAAATTCTTCAACGAGTTTGTCGCGCGGTGCGAAGGCAAATCGGCGGCCGATGTAAACAAGCTGCTCCTGAAGCGCAAGATCGTCGGCGGTCTGCCCTTGGGCCGGTTCTACCCAGAACTGGCCGATTCGATGCTGCTCTGCGCCACGGAAATGTCGCGGCGTCCCGATATGGATGCGTTGGCGGAGGCGTTCGCATGAGTTCGCGCGTACGCCCGCACATCTCGATCGACGAGCCGCTGCTGTTTGAGCGCAGCTCGCCGGGAAAAGCCGCCTATCAGCTTCCCGAACTCGACGTTCCCGCTATCGACGCGCGCGCGGCGCTGGGAGCCGACAACGTGCGCGACGAGATCGAAGGCTTCCCGGAAGTGAGCGAAGTGGAGACCATCCGGCACTTCACGCGCCTCTCCACCTGGAACTACGCCATCGATTACGGCATGTACCCGCTCGGCTCGTGCACCATGAAGTACAATCCGCGGGTCAACGAGCTGGTAGCGCGGACCGAAGGCCTTGCCTGGGCGCATCCGTATCAGCCCGACGCGCTGGCCCAAGGTTCGATGGAAATCATGGCGCGGCTCGAGGCCGCGCTGGCCGAGATCACCGGGATGGATGCAGTGACGCTGCAGCCGGCCGCGGGGGCGCACGGCGAACTCACCGGCATCCTGCTGATTCGTGCGCTGCTTGAAAAGCGAGGGAACCCGCGCAAGAAGATCCTCGTGCCCGATTCCGCCCACGGCACAAATCCGGCAACAGCCATAATCGCGGGATATGCCGTGGAGAGCGTGCCCTCCCGGCCCACCGGCGATCTGGACCTGGCCGCGCTCGAGCGGCTGGTAAATGCGGACGTCGCCGCGCTCATGGTGACCAACCCGAACACGCTCGGCGTGTTCGAAGACAACATCATCCAAGTCGCCGAACTGCTGCACGATAAAGGCGCGCTGCTTTACATGGACGGCGCCAATATGAACGCGCTTATGGGTATCGCGCGCCCCGGCGACTTCGGCGTGGATGCGCTGCACCTCAACCTGCACAAGACCTTCTCGACTCCGCACGGCGGCGGCGGCCCGGGCGCCGGGCCTGTCGCAGTCAGGAAAGAGCTCGAACCTTTCCTGCCCATTCCCCGCCTGAAGCGTTCCGGCAAGCGCTGGGCGTGGGACTACAAGCGCAAGCAGTCCATCGGGCGCGTGCGCTCGTTTTACGGCAACTTCGGAGTGCTGGTGCGAGCGCTTGCTTATATCCTCGCGCACGGGGGCCCGGGCCTGCGCAACGTGACGCTCGACGCCGTGCTCAATGCCAACTACGTCCGCTCGAAGCTGGAGCCCTACTTCGATCTGCCGTACAAGGCGCCCAACATGCACGAAGTAGTCTTCAGCGATGAGCGGCAGGCCAAACAGGGCGTACACACCGGCGACATGGCGAAGCGCCTGCTCGATTACGGATTCCATCCGTATACCGTCAGCTTCCCGCTGATCGTCCATGGAGCGCTCATGATCGAGCCGACCGAGACCGAAAGCAAGCGCGAACTCGACCAGTTCATCGAAGCGATGATCGCGATCGCCAAGGAAGCCGAGAGCGAGCCCGAGGTCATCAAGAGCGCGCCCCACGCCACGCGAACCAGCCGCGTCGATGAAGTAACCGCCGCCAGAAAGCCGATCCTCCGCTGGAAACCCAAGTAGCGCTTGCGATCTGGTCGCCGGTGCAGGCCTGTAAGCGGACCCGCGGTATTGAATGCCGCGGGTGAACTCCAGGCTGCTGCACCGCGGGCGGGCTCAAGCCTGCTCCACGTGTTAGGCTGGAATATTCCCCTATGAGCCAGATCGAGATTACGCTGCCTGACGGCAGCAAACAGTCGGTCGCGGCCGGGACCCGTCCCATCGATATCGCGAAATCGATCAGCTCGCGCCTCGCGGATGCGGCGATCGTTGCCAAGGTGAACGGAGAACTTTACGACTTAACCCGGCCGCTCGAAAAAGACGCGAACCTGCAGATCCTCACCAACAAGGATCGGGAAGCGCTCGAGGTGTACCGCCACTCGACCGCGCACCTGCTGGCGGCTGCGGTGCTCGAACTGTATCCGGAGACCAAGCTCGGCATCGGTCCGCCGATCGACACCGGGTTCTATTACGATTTCGATCGCGCTACCCCGTTCACGCCAGAAGATCTGGAAAAAATTGAGAAGCGCATGTGGGAGATCCAGAAACGCAATCTCCCTTACGAGCGCATTTATACGCACAAAGACGAGGGACTTCGCAAATATTCGGACGCGTGGATGAAGTGCGAGCTGATCCAGGAACGCGCGGGCGAGGTCTTCACCGAGTACACTCTGGGGCCGCACTTCATTGATTTTTGCCGCGGCCCGCACGTCCCCGACACTTCTAAGCTCAAAGCCTTCAAGCTGCTTTCCATTGCGGGCGCCTATTGGAAGGGCGACGAGCACAACAAGCAATTGCAGCGCATCTACGGAACCGCCTTCTTCAGTCAGAAAGATCTGGAGGATTATCTCAAGCAGATCGAAGAGGCCAAGAAGCGCGACCATCGCAAGCTGGGCAAGGAACTCGACCTGTTCAGCATTCAGGAGCTCGCCGGCCCGGGGCTGATCTTCTTTCATCCCAAGGGCGGGATCATCCGCAAGCAACTGGAAGACTGGATGCGCGATCAGTACCTGCAGCGCGGTTACTCGCTCGTCTACACACCCCACGTGGCACGGTTCGATTTGTGGAAGACTTCCGGACACGCGGGTTTTTACGCGCAAAACATGTTTTCGCGGATGGAGCTGGACGATGCCGAATACCAGCTCAAGCCGATGAACTGCCCGTTCCACATTCTGATTTACAAGGACCGGCAGCATAGCTATCGCGATCTGCCGGTGCGTCTCGGCGAGTTGGGAACGGTCTACCGCTACGAGCGCTCCGGCGTTCTTAACGGACTCTTCCGCGTTCGCGGATTCACCCAGGATGATGCGCACATCTTCTGCACGCGCGAGCAGGTGGAAGACGAAATCGTGAGTTGCTTGCAATTCGCCGTGGATACGCTGACCACCTTCGGGTTCGAGCAGTATGAAGCGGAGCTTTCCACCTGGGACGGCGGCGTCAGCGGGAAGTACGCCGGCACCGAAGATCAATGGG
>CAYMHP010000024.1:0-32335 GCA_964390225.1 uncultured Solibacteraceae bacterium | reverse complement strand
CGTCCGCGGAAATCACCATTCCCGCGAACGGATTTATCGTCTTCGCGCGGTGAAGCGCGGGAACGCTCAGGCAACCAGCCGGCGAACGCGCGGATACAGCTTCCGCGCTTCGCCGGAAATCCGCTGCACACTGCGGAAGAGGCGCACTCCGGCATCGCTCAATTGTGCTCCGGCCGCAGCGGCGCCGGCCTTGGCGTCAGCGACCTTCCCCCGGTCGCGGCGGCTATATGCGGCGGACGCTAAACTGATGGCCGTAGTGGTGGCGATGCCGATCCAAGGCTCGAACCTTCCCCAGGTGTCGGTGGCGACGCTGATAGCGCGTTCGCGCCTCCGTTCCCAGGGGGTCGGCTGCTGCGCGCGCCAGTAGGCAAGACCCGCGACGCCGGCGGCTGCGCCCGCCGCGATTCCCATCCAGGGCTTGAATTCCTCTGCGGATGCCCGCGCGATGTTCGCGGATGTGCGCGCCACATCTGTGGCGCGGTCCTTCACCACGTCCCAGCGGCTGCGCCGTCGGCGGCTGTATAAGAGAGACGCGACTCCGACGGCGGCCCCCGTCGCGCCTGCCAGCCACAGCAACGTGTTGTTGCGGCCTTCACCGTTTTGGTTCGTCTCAGGGTGCATGTTCTCAACTCCTTCTCCGATTGTTACCGATAGGTCAAAATTCAGCGGGGCAAAACAGGACGGCTGTTCGGAAGCAGAGGCTGGAAAGGTGTTCTAGCGAACGCTTTCCCGCCGATTATCCCCGTGGTGCTCGGCCGCATGCCTCTGGCGTAGCCGCTTGAACTCTTACAACAGCATTACTCTGGTTGGCAATCGGATCGCCTCGAATCCGAATGCGCGCCTGAGGACAATCTGTCACAGCTGAGAGGGCTGTTTTCCACGACGGTGCCTCTGCTACGCTCACTGAAGGCTGAAGGTCAGAGCGGAACATGTTGCAGGCCGAAATCACGGAATTGATCGGCATCCTGGCTGCCTCGATTGCGCCGGTGATCGTGATCTCCGGGGTAGGCCTGCTTCTGCTGAGCATGACGAACCGGTATAGCCGCGTCATCGATCGCGCTCGGGAACTGGTCCGGGAGCTTGACAAGACCAAGGTGACGGAACGCCGCCAAATACTTACGGAGGAAGTACAAATCGTTTACCGGCGCGCGCGACTGCTGCGCCTGGCAATTATCCTGAGTTCCGTGAGCATCCTGTTTGTCGCGGTGACAGTCCTGTCGCTGTTTGCGGCGCAGGTTTTCAAGGTAAGAATTGATTATGTTTCCGTGCCGTGCTTCGGGTTGTCGTTGATTGCCTTGCTCGGGTCGCTCTACTTCTTCATCCGCGATGTGGGCGTGTCGCTCGTGGCGCTGGAACTGGAGATTCAGCCGTATCGAAAAGAGCAGTGAGGCGGGAGTCGGTCCGCGACAATGACTGCGGGCGACGCCGCTCCCGCCGATCCGCTGCGAGCCGCCAATAACCCAGGCGCCAAAGCCGATTTCACCGAACCGTTGCAGCGCTGGCGCTTCTTCCGGAAGATCCCGTCAATTGGACAGCAGCCTTGGAGTGGCGTTTGCCTGCTGGAGCGAAATGCTACCGCGCCGCCGAAACCGTGACGCGGAAGAGTTCCCGGGCTTCGGTGTTGCGCTCCAGACGATAACGCCCGGCGCCGATCACGGAATCGAACACCTTCTGCATCACCGGAGAGAGTGCGCCCCAAGTGGCCTCTGTGTTCGGCGCGAGGGCGCGGTCGTTAACCGAGACTTCCCAGGCATCGCGGTCGAAACGCAGCTTGCCGGCGAACTCCGGTTCTTGTTCCAGTATTGCGGCAGCGGCGTCGGCGGCGCCGATTGCGTGCCGGAGCCGGTCTTCCATGGATCCTTCCAAAACCGCGCGCCGGTTGTACAGCAGGCCGAGGCGGCCGCGTTCCTGATCGAGTCCGTAGATCGCTTCGTGGCAGACCAGAATGATTCCCGGACCCTCGGGCACGTGCAGGTAATCCGAAACGTCGATCATCATTTCGGGCACACGCTTTTCCTGGATCCAGCGGTGAAACACTGGGATTGCCGCGGCGAGATCGGGATCGCTCTCCACTGCGGCGAACAGCTTTACGCGGAAATGTTGAATGTCCGCCGAGGACGCTCTCGCGGCGCGCGATTCGGTTCCGGTATCCACCATCAGGCCACCGCCACCTTTTGAGCGCTCAACCTGCCGTAGCATGCGTGTGAGGCTTCGATGAACAGCTGCGCCTCTTCGATGAGCCGGTGCGCTTTCTCGGCATCGTACGGACGACTGCGCTCGGTGTGCGCGGCGAAATAGTAGTGCGCGAATTTGCCGCCGGTGAAAGGGTCGTAGAAGAGTTCCGTGTCGTAGAAAGCCTTCTGGAAGGCGGCCAGGATGCCGTCGGGCGTGGAATCGTGAGGAATCTTGCGCCAGTTGAGCAGCGCCAGGGCGGCATTGCGCATGGATTCGTAAGCGGTGCAGGCGGCCTTTTGTACCTCGCCCGCCTCTAGCGCCAGCTGCGCCTCGAAAGCTTCCCGCTCACAGGCGGTCAATTGGAATTCAACCGGCGTCACGACTTCACCGGCGCATTCGCCGATGCCGATGTCGCCGATTGTGTACTCCCGCGCATCCGACCAGTCCACGTAGAAGCTCGGGTCGGTGTCGTGCGTCGGGACGTACGCGAGGTCGTCGACCATCGCCTTCAGCGCGGCTTTGCCGATGCGCTTGGCGTACGCATGAAAGCTTTCCTCGCCATTGCGCTCGGCGAGGTAGCGCGAGGTGATGCGGTCCACCGTTTCGGGAATGCGCTTGGAAGGCACGGCGCCAATCGCCAGCCCGTACGCGCCGCCGTTTTCCTCCCACTTGCCGCCCAGCACGAGCTGGAAGTGCGGCACGGTATAGCCGTTCTTATTGCGGTTCACGCCGTAGAAGCCGAGGTCGGCCACGTGGTGCTGGCCGCACGAATTGAAACAGCCGCTGATCTTGATGTGCAGGCCGCGAATCGCTTCGTCGAGTTCGTACCCTTTCGACAGCAGACGAGAACGCAACTCGGCTGCCAGGCCGCGCGACGAAGAAATGCCCAGCTTGCAGGTGTCCGTTCCGGGACAGGCGACCACGTCGACGATCGTGCCGGCGCCGGCCTGGGCCAGCTTCGCGCTTTTCAGCTCGGCATAAAGCGCGAGCAGATCGGCTTCGCTAATCCAGCGCAGTACGATGTTCTGCTCCACGGTAGAGCGCATCGTCTCTTTCGTGTACTTGCGGGCGATATCGGCGAGCGCGCGAAGCTGATTTGATGTGATGTCGCCGAGTGGTAAGGTCACGGTAACGGTCGCGTATCCGGCCTGCTTCTGCTGATACACGTTCGTGCGCCGCCAGCGCTCGAATTCCGGGTCGATGGCATGGCCGATCTGCAGCAGCGCGGCCGGTTTTCGCGCCTCTTCCCGATAAGCAGGAATCTCTTTGAGGTAATCGGTCCAGCGCGCTTCCGGAGTCAGCGTCTGGCGCTCTTCGGCGACGACGCGCTTGAACTCCTCCATCCCGATCTTCTGGATGACGAACTTGAGGCGCGCCGTATTGCGATTCTTCTTCTCCCCCAGGCGGGCGAAGACGCGGCAAATGGCCTGCGCCAGCGGGAAGAGTTCCTCTTCGGGCACGAAATCGGCGAATGGCTTGGCCTGCTGCGGCACGGTACCGAGACCGCCGCCGACATAAAACGTGAAACCGCGTTTGCCGTCGCGGATCGCGGCGACCAGGCCGATGTCGTTGATGTGCGCCAGCGCGCAGGCCTCTTCCGCGCACCCCGAAAAGGAAATCTTGAATTTACGGCCAAATTCCTGCGTGTCCGGATGCCCCAGCAAGTGCCAGGCAAGGGCCTTGGCGTAAGGCGTGGTATCGAATGCCTCCGTCCGGCAAACGCCCGCGATCGGGCAGCCCGTCACGTTGCGCACGGTATTCCCGCAGGCCTCACGCGTGGTGATGCCGACGGCGGCGAGCCGCCGCATCAGCGTGGGCGCGTCTTCGATGTGGACGAAGTGGAGCTGCACGTCCTGCCGGGTGGTGATGTGTGCGATGTTGTCGGAGTACTCTTCGGCAAGTTCGGCTAATGTCTCCAGTTGCGTGGCGTTGAGGCCGCCGTACGGGATCTTGATCCGCTGCATGCCGGGAGCGTCCCAAAGCGTTCCCGGGCCTTTGGTGTTCTTGCTGGGATAGGCGAGCGACTGCGTTTCCTTGCCGTCATGGCGCTGCCCGTTGTCGTAACGCTGCCCATATGAACCGCGTCGCAGGCGTGTTTCTGCAAACACTTTGTCGTCGATCTTGCCTTGTTTCTTGAGCTGGACTTCGCTGTCGTACTTGTCTACTTCGGTAGCGAGCGGCTCGGGCAAACGGCCCCGCAGAGTTTCCTTCCAGAGCCCGTTGCTGGCTTTCATATACCCTAAACTATATCGGAATTACGGGGTATGTGCAAATGGGGTAGGGCCGACGGTCTGGCCGCCGGCCGTGGTAATGCAACCCTTACTTGCTTTTGCTGAGCTTGCGGAAGTACTCCGCGACCGCGTCGGCGTAGCCCTGCGGCACGGTTTCGTTGCCGGCGCTGCGCACGCTGCCGCCTCCGGCTTCCTCCACCTTGCGCCGCAGTTCCATTTCGACCTGCTGGATGTCGGCCAGCATGGCGGCCTGGATGCGGCCGATGAGTTCCGGATCGTTGCCATAGCTGAACGGATTCAGCCTCTGCATTTCGCGAAGCAGACCCTGAATGTCCTTTGCCGTGGCGGGATCGTTCTGCATCTGCCGCTCGAGTTGCTGCAGTTGCTGCATGGTCAACCGGTAATTGTTTTCAAGATCGCCGGGGCGCACGTATCCTTCCCCAGGGAGGTTCGGGTTGTTGTTGTACCCGAGGCCGCCATAGGGTCCCCAGTTCGCGCCGCCGTTGGGGCCGAAACTGCCGCCAGTTTGTCCATTGCGGCTCAGGTTGCCCTGCTGGAACTGTCCGCCCTGGTTACCGCCACCGCCCTGCTGGCCCTGACCCTGCTGACCTGGCTGCCCCTGCTGGCCGCCTTGGGCTTGCTGGCCAGGTTGCTGGCCCGGCTGATTCCCTTGCCCGGGTTGGTTACCCTGACCCTGCTGCTGGCCCTGTCCACGCTGGCCGGGTTGGTTCCCTTGCCCCGGCTGCTGGCCCTGCCCGCGCTGCGAGAGCTGTTCCATTTGCCGGCGCAGCTTCTCCACTTGCGACAGAGCCTGCTCCACAGCCTTGTCATCTGGGCCGGCTCCCTTTCCATCTTTGCCGTCCTGGCCCTGCGTCATCGCCTGCTGGACGCCCTTCAACTGCTCGCGCAGCCGGTTCAGGCCCTGCGTAATCATGGGCTCGGACATGACCGCATATTCGCCCATACCGCGGCGGATCCAGTCACCGTTGCGCTGCATGTCGCGCGGCAATTCTTCCTGCTGCATCTCACCCAGCGCTTCCCGAAGCTTGCTTTGGGCCTGCCGCTGGGTGGCGGCGAGATCGCGAACGGCGTTCTGCATCTGCTGTTCCAGCCGCTTCACGTCGTTGATCTCGTTTTGCCGGTCTTCGGTGAGCTGCTGCATCTGCTGCGGGCTCGGGCGGTTCCCCGGAGTACCAAACGCCCGGCGCAACTGCCCTTCGAAATTTTGCTGCCGCCGCGCAAGGTCGTCGGCCTGCTGGGCCAGTGAATCGACCTGTCCGCTGGATTGCTTGTTCCGCAGTCCGGACAGCGCCTGCTGGGCTTCCTTCAATTGTTCCGCCGCGCGGCGTGCATCTGCCTCGGCTTGCGGAGTGCCCGCCTGCTGCGAGGAAGCGGCCTGGCGCATGTTCTGCAGCGCTTGCTGGAGCCGCTCCAGCGTCTGCCGCATCTGCTGCGAATCCTGGCCGCCGGCGCCCGCCATTTGTCCGGACTGGCCCTGCTGGCCTTGCTGGCCGCTCTGGCCCTGCTGCTGGCCGCTTTGACCCTGCTGGCCACTTTGGCCCTGCTGGCCCTGTTGACCCGATTGACTCTGCTGTCCCTGCTGCTGCCGGCTCAACTGCTCGATTTTTCGCTGTAGCTCCTCGGCTTCGCGCCGCAGCATCTCCTGCTGGAAGCGCTGGTCCGCCACTTGCTGATTCTTGCGCTGTTGCTCGGCGAGTTCCTGCTGCCGCTTCGCCAACTGCTCGAGCTTCTGCAGCGCGTCGTCGATCTCCTGCTGGCGCTGGTCGGCCGACTGCTGCGAGCGGCCGCTCTCGTACTGGTTCTTTTCGGTATCGAGTTCCAGGTCGAAGAGGCCTTCGAGGTCGCGGGCTCCGGCGCCGCCTCCGCCACCGCCTCCGCCGCGGTTGCCAAATGCCACCTGGATATCGCGCCGCGTGGCTTCCGCTCGCTCCAGGTGCTGCAGCGCCTGCTGTTCCGGTCCGAGTGCGCCCTTCCAGTCGTGCGCCTTCAGCTTATCCGAGGCTGGGCCCATGGCGGCCACGGCCGCTTCCATATCCTGCACGAAGCTCTTGAAGGAATCGCCCGCGTCGGTGAGCTGGCGGCTCTTCATGCGGTCGGCCAGTGATTTCGCCTGGTCGCGGAGCTTGGCTTGAACGCCCGAGAGAAACGCGGCGTTCTCTGCTTCGCTGCCGGTGGCTCCGGACCCCTTCATCTCGTTCCAGGTTGCGGCGATGATCTCCTTCTGGCGCTGCGAGATCTCGTTCTGATCGCCGCCACCGCCTCCGCCGCCACCCCCGCCGCCATCCTGCGATTGCGAGTAGTTGCGCTCGAATGGCTGGGCCTCGATAAAGTAAATGTCCGTGTTCGTGGTGGACCGCGCGTCCTTCGCCGTCGCGTACAGGCTCACGATATCGCCCGGAACCAGCTTGAAATCCTCGAGCGAAAGCACGTGCGAACCGGAAGAATTCTTGCCGCCCCTCGTCTGCAGCACAGGGGTCGTCTTCTCGGGGCCGCCGTTGACGGAGTAATGCAGCTCGACGTCCTTCAATCCGAAATCGTCATTGGCTTCCACCGTGACGGTGACTTCCTCGATGGGGGACGCCTTGAAGTCGCGCCCCGGGCGGGTGATTTTGACGTCCGGCGGCCGGTCCTTCTGCGCCTCGATGAAGTAGTCTTCCGTCAGCCGTACATCTTCGCCGTTTTCGACGGCCGCGAAATGGTATTGCCCATCCTTCTTGATCGGCACCGTGGCCACGAGCGCGCCGTTGGGACCGGTACGCAAGGGGAGCTTCGAGCCGTCGTCGAGCAGAAGTGCGCCATTGGCCAGCGGCTTGTCCGTCTTGACTTCGACGTCGGCAGTGGTCCCTTCCACGGCGCGCAGATCACCGCCGGGGTTCTCGACGAAATCCTTCATGCCAGTCCACGCCGGGTAGTGATACGTCACGGTGATGTTCTTCACCGACGGCAAGTCGATCACGGTCAACTTGTAAGCCTTTGACCGCACGCCGCCGGCTTCCACGTAATACTCCAGCGATTCAGGCACGCCGGCAATCAGAAACTGCCATGCGGAGCCGCCCGGCGCGGTGCGCATTTCGGCCTGCTCCCATCCGGCGGAACTGGCGTACTTGGCGAAGAAGCGCACTTTGGGAGCCGTGAAGCCATGCAGGTTCGCGGTGATCACCTGGTCGGCGCGCTTGCGCACGGTGCGATTCCCGGGGTCGACCTGAATCTCATAAAACGGCTTGAATTCATTCTTTGGCAAGCCGCCCCACAGCAGCGCCGTTCCGTAACCCAGGAAGCCCGGACCGGAGGTGGCGAGCCATAGCAGCACCACCGCGGCGGCAATCGCCGCGGATGAAAAACTGGCGATCCACGATGTTTTGGCGACTTCCTTCGCCTCCGCCTGTTCGGCGACCGAGAGCGTGTCGGCGGCGAGCAGGTGCAGGAATGGATCGTTCTGGTTAGTTTCGACTTTCTCCGTGAAGGTCAGGAGCCGCTCTTCGAATTGCGGGTAACGGCTTTCGGCCTCGCGGGCCGCGCGGCGGCGGTTGAGCCGGATTACCGGCACGATAAGCGCCGCGGCGATGGCGAATGCAAGCGCCAAAAACAGCAGCACGCGGGCGCTCAGGACGCTTCCGTCCGAGAAGGCAAAATGATTAGCCACAAGCACCGCGACCACGGTAAAGACCAGGGCCGCGGCGGCTGTTACGGCGATTCCGCGCGTGACTGCGAGCACTCGCAGCCGCCGCTCGACCGCGCGCAAGTAATCGGACAAGCGATCCAAAGGTTTCATGCCGCCTCTTTATCCACAGAAAGATGCCGATTCCCGAGTAAGGATTCCGCGACTGCCAATGCAAGCACCGCCAGCATCACATACCACCAAAGCGAAAGCGGTTTTTGTTCGCCTTCGACACTACCCCCCTCGCCGGCGGAGCCCTCGGCTGTATTCTGCCACAAAGCGAGTGTCTCCGTTGCCACCGGTGTTAAATCTGATTCGTGCCGGTCGGAATTTACGGCAACCAGCTCGTTACGCCCGTTCGGCCTGCGGATATCGTAAAAACCGGCCTGCGTGAACTGTATGTTTTGCGCCTTTGTGGCCTCTTCGAGTGAGAGCGCGCGTTCGCCTTTGGGGTCGAGCACATCGACGGCAGCGCCTTTCTCCTTGGAATCGCGCAACTCTTCAAATGAACCCACCAGCACACTCGGCGGCCCATCGTTCAAACGCCCGAGGTACCGCGCTGTCTGCTCGACGAACGGAACGAAGGAAGCGTGTACCGGAAAATCATTGGCGATGTTGTCGAATGTGGAGGAAAAGACGAGGACGTGGCCGTCGCCGGCTTGCTGATCCATCAGCAGCGGCGTGCCGTCGGAGAGGCGCACGGCGATGCGCGCATTGCCCGGGGCCACCCGGATGGCCTGGTAGAACTTCACGTCGTCCCAGCGATTGTCCTTGAGGATGGACGGGTGCGATGAGTCGAACCAGGCGGCAGTCTGGAACCGCTCGCCCTCGCGGCCGGCATACCGTGCCTCTTCCACGCGGGTGTCGGAAACCGGGACCTTGGTGCCCCGGATCGCTTGGTGCCCCAGAGCGACCAGGACCGAACCGCCGCCGTGCACGTATTGGCGTAACTGGTTCTCGAACGCGGGAGGCAGTTCGGAGATATCCGAGAGCACCACAAAGGCGTACTTCGAGGGCGCGATGTTCGTCGTCTGCTCGACCGTCGCGGGGTCGATCGCAAATGCGGACTGGCCCGAGGCGTCCAGAGCAGCCTGAAAATAGAGCAAGCCGCGGGTATTCCCAGCCTCGTGGACAAACAGAGCGTGCCGCGGTTCGGTGCGCTCAACTGAAAAATAGAAGACGTCGTCGTTCGGAAGCGCGTCGCCGGCATCCAGCCGGACCTCGCCCTTGTTCAGCCCGTAAGGTGCGTCGAGCGAGAGGAACTCGACGCTCCCGCGGCCGCCCTCTGGCACATCAACCGTTTTCGTATCGATGACACGGCCGTTGAGTATCAGCGAGACGTGCCGGGTCGATTTTTGGTTGTTATAACCGGCCACGGTCACGAGCACTCGCGATTTCTTCGCGTCGTAGACGCGCCGCGGCGCGACCACGTTTTCGATCGCGAAATTCGCGACAGGCTTGGCATCAATCGGATGCGTCTTCAGCGCCACCTGGCTGTTGAGCCGCAGATCGTTGAAGTTCGCCGGCATTCCGCTCTTCTGCATATCGGAGTAGAGCTGGACTTCGAGCGGGAGCTTGGCTGCCTGCGCGATGGAGCGTAACGATCGCGCCAGTTCGCCGTAAGAAGTGCGCGCGTCCGAGGGCTCGACGGCATCGACCCCGGCGTTTAAGGTCGAATGGTCATCCGTAATTTCGCTCAGCACCTGGACGCGCGAGCCGAATGCGATCACCTGGCCGCGTTCGCCGGCGCGCAGGCCGGCAATCGCCGACTTCGCCTCGCGTTTGGCCTCGTCGAGCCGCCCGCCCGCCCGCATGCTGAGCGAATTGTCGATGGCCAGAACGGTAATCTCGCCGGACCGGCTCAAGGGAACGTTCTTCTGCTGGATATAAGGATGCGCGAAGGCCAGCACGATCAGCACGATCAGCAGCGTCCGCAGCGTGAACAGGATCAGGTAGCGCAGCCGGCGGTGTTTGATCGAGCTCTGCACGTGCTGCTCGAAAAACATCAGGGAGCTGAACGGCGTTGGCGTCGTTCGATGCTTGCGCAGCAGGTGCAACCAGACCGGCAGACCCACCCCGACCAGACCAGCCAGGAACCACGGTGTCAAAAAGCCCATTACATTCTCCCTTGCCGGATGGTCAGGTACTCGCGAAGCCCCTCATCGAGCGGACGCGACGTATTCATCAGGAAATAATCGAAGCCGCTCGATTTCGCCTTTGAGCGCATCGCTTCGATATGCGCGTCGATTCTGCGCCGGTATTCGTTGTGCGCATACTCCGGCGAGACTTCCAGCGATTCGGCCGTATTCTCCATATCCACCAGCAACATCGGCTCGCGGAACTTCGGCGCG
This sequence comes from uncultured Solibacteraceae bacterium, assembly GCA_964390225.1. Taxonomy (GTDB): domain Bacteria; phylum Acidobacteriota; class Terriglobia; order Bryobacterales; family Bryobacteraceae; genus PSRJ01. Next base: position 21,899 of record CAYMHP010000024.1, on the reverse strand, counting down.
ATCTCCTGCGGATCGAGAACATGGAACAGAATGACTTCGTTGCCTTTGAAGCGAAGCGGCTCTATCGTTTTGACAATCACTTCGGGATCTGCGTAAAAGTCGGAAATCACCAGCACCAGGCCCTTGCGGTGCAGGAAATTCTGAAAATGGACGAACGGCTTGGCGAAATCGGTGTGCGTGCCCGGCTCGGCCTTTTCGATCGCGTGCAGCAGCCGGAAGATCTGCCCCTGGCGTGTCGACGGAGGAATGTAATTCGCGATGTCGTCATCAAAAATGATGAGCCCCGCCGCGTCGCGCTGCAGATTTGCCATATAGCATAGCGACGACGCAAGAAATCTCGCAAAATCGAGCTTCGTTACCGGATGCGAGCCGTACGCCATCGAAGCCGATGTGTCCAGCAGAACGAGCACCTGGGTGTTCGTCTCGCCCCGATAGCGCTTCAGAAAGCAACGGTCGGTCCGCGCGAAGACATTCCAGTCGACGTGGCGCAGGTCGTCGCCTTCGGAATACGCCCGATACTCGGCGAACTCCTGGCTGAAGCCGAAATCCGGAGATCGGTGGAGGCCCGCCACGAAGCCGTTGACCACGGTCTTGGCGATCAGATCGAGCCCGGAGATGGAAGCGAGGACCGCGGGGTCGAGGAATTGTTGGAGCATGTTACTTTGCCTTCACCGCGGAGGCGCGGAGAGTTATCTCGGCCCTCACTGCGCTCTCGGGTTTTGACGTTAAAACCACTGCCTGCCTCGACGCCTTAATTTGCTTTTCAACTCTGCGTCTCTGCGGTGAACTCAAAAAATCGATCCAAACCCGCGTCTCCGCGGCGAACTCCTCCCGCGGTGAACTAATCCCTCGGCGACGGCTTCCAATCCAGCAGCTTTTTCAAAATGTCGTCCTGCTTGAGCCGGTCCGATTCCGCGTGGAAGTTCAACAGAATGCGGTGGCGCAGCACCGGGATATAGAGCGAGCGAATATCTTCGTAGGTCACGTGGTAGCGGCCCTTCATCAGAGCCCGGGCCTTGGCCGAGAGCACCAGGAATTGCGCTGCGCGGACGCTGGCGCCGTAGTTCACGTACTTTTGGACGAAGTCGGGGGCTGTTTCGTCTCGATTGCGGGTCGCGCGGACCAATTCAATGGCATGGCGCGATACGCTTTCGCCGATCGGCACCATGCGGACGAGCTGTTGGAAATCCAGGATCTCCTGCGCATTGGTTACGGCGTCCGCCTGAGCGACCGTGGTGACTGTGGTGAGATCTACGACCTTCAGCTCTTCGTCGGCGTTCAGATAGTCGAGAACCGTATTGAACAGAAACCGATCGAGTTGGGCTTCGGGCAGCGGGTAGGTTCCCTCGAGTTCGATCGGGTTCTGGGTCGCGAGCACGAAGAAGGGAGAGGGCAGCGTGTAGTTGTGGCCGCGCACGGTGCACGCCCGTTCCTGCATGGCCTCGAGCAGCGCGCTTTGCGTTTTGGGAGGCGTACGGTTAATTTCGTCGGCTAGCAGAATGTTGCAGAAAATCGGGCCCGGTACGAACGTCCAGGTGCGCCGCCCCGTCGAGGAATCCTCTTCGATGATGTCCGTACCGGTGATGTCGCTGGGCATCAGGTCGGGCGTGAACTGAATGCGTTTGAACACCAGTCCGAGCGTCTGCGCCATGGTGCGCACCAGCAGCGTTTTTGCCGTGCCCGGCAAACCCGTGATCAGGCAGTGACCGCCCACAAACAGCCCGATCATCACCTGCTCCAGTACCTCGTCCTGGCCGACGATGACGCGGCGGACCTGCTTCACGATCTCCGACTGCACCTGGCGGAAGCGCTCGATGCGCGATCTCAAGACATCGGGCTCCAACTGCGGCGTCACGGTTGTCGACATGATTGTTCTGTTTCCTATTTCGGTACGGTAGTCTGCGGAGTTCTATTATCTGCGGCGCTCAACTCCAGCAGCAACTTCTGCGCCGGCCGGTAGCCCGGGGCAGCCTCCAAAGCCGCGAACACCTCGTTCTTGGCCTCGTCGGACTGGTGATTCTGATTGTATGCTTTCGCGAGATCGTAGTGCGCCTGCGCCGGATCGATGGGGTTGTGGGCCAGCACCGCGCGGAATTCCCGAATCGCGCCCGGCACGTTGCCCTGTTCCGCCCATAGCGAACCCAGCCGTTCGTGCGCCTCGTTGTCCATCGGATAAATATAATTCAGCCGCTCCAGCACCGCGGCGGCCTCTTTCTTGTTGCCCGCCTCTTCCTGCAGTTTGGCCAGTTTCTTGATTGTCTCGGGGTAGCGCCCGCCCTGCTTTACGTAGCGCTCCAGTTCGGCGATGGCGGCGGGCTTGTTCCCCTTCTCGAGGTACGCCGTGGCCAGGAACTCGTAGACGCTGCCGGCCTCCACGTAATCGGGATAGTCGTCGCGAATCGCGGTACCTTCCTTGATTACGCCGTCGTAGTCCTTGGCCTTCGCCATCTCGGAGATCTGCTTCAGCCCGTTTCTCCAGGTGTCGAAGTGGCCCACCACTTTGGCCGTTTCGGCTTCCACGGATGCAAGAAACTCTTTGTCGAACTCCGCCGGCTCGATCTTCAATTCTTTGCGAATAACCGACGGCGTATCCTCGCCTGCGCCGAAGTCGTGCAGCATGGCGAGCAGCGTATCCCAGCCCCATTTATCGTTGATGTAGTCGCAGATCTTGCCGCCCTGGTAATAACTGACAATCACCTGCGAGGGCTCGGTTGGATGCACGAAACCGCGGTCGAGCTCCGCAATCGGCAGCAGCTTCTTGTCTTTGATCGCTCTCAGAATCTCGGGACTGAGACGGTCTCCCCACTCCGGCGATACGGCTGTCTCCTCGTGCACCGCCATCCCTTCGGTGAACCAGCGCGGCACGCGGTGGCCCGTCGCCGTGAGCGTGAAGACATGGCTCATTTCATGCCACAAGGTGGAAGCCCAGTGGAACTGGCCGGGCGGCCGTCCCGAGGGGCTGTCCATCGCGATCACGTATCCGAACGTTACGCCGAGCGCGCCGAGGCCTGGCATGCCCTGCGTGCGCACGGCGAAGTCTTCGTGATCGGGATAGACTTCCACCTGCACCGGCCCGTTGAGCTTCATCTTGTACTTCTTCTCGTAAGTGGCGATGATTCTCTTCATCTCCGATTCGAAGTACGGCCGCAGCAAATCGGCTTCTTTCTTCTGTAGCTTCAGAATGGTGTTGCTGGTTTCGAATGTCTTGAAATTTTTGTAGCTGTCCATCAATCGCAGGGAGTTGACGGTTGCGGCGTCTTTAAAGCCGTTGTTGTAGCACTCCTCCAGTTGCTTGAACGCCTCGCCATCACGGCCCAGCCGCATGAGGTTGATGCCGAGCTGCGATCGCGCGCTGTAGAGTTGCGGATCGAGCTCGATCGCCTTACGGTAGTACGCAATCGCCTCTTCGTAGCGGCGGTTAATGAAAAAGAAGTGCGCGATGGTTTCGTAGCCCTTGGCCGAATGTGGATCCCAGGACGTATCTTTCTTATCCGCCAGCAGGTCGATGCTCGCGAGGATGGCCTTGCCCTGGACGGAGTTGGCGTCCATCGCCACGGCCTTCTTCGCCTCCTCGGTGGCTTTTGCGTTGTCGTTATCTTCGAGTGCAATGCGCGCCAGCAGTTCCTGCGCCTCGACGAGCTTGGGGTCGGCCTCGAGGGCCTTTTTAGCCATGGCGGATGCGCGGTTATCGTAATCCTCCGCGTACACCAGCGCCAGCCCGAGCAATGCGCCTGCATCATCCGCCTTCAGCCCCAGAGCTTCTTTAAACAGCTCACCGGCCTCAGTCGGCTGCGAGTGATCGAGGTACATGCGTCCCCAGCGCACCCGGTACTCCGGGTTCTTGGGGAAGCGCGCAATCAACGCGCGGAAGGCATCATTCGCCTCCTGGTACCGCCGAGCCTTCCACAGCGACTCGGCCTGTTCCAGAGTCTGTGCCGGGAGAATGACGGCGAGAAGAAGGAGAGTAGCGGCCAGCCGGGGTCTCACTGGTCCAGAGCCTCCTGGGTCTTGGCCAGATCGAGCAGCAGTGACGTGAGCTGGCGTTTGTATTCGGCCTCCGGCATGGCGGCCTTCTCATACTTCAGCTTGTCGATGGCCTGCTCGATCTGTTCCTTTTTTTCGAGCAGCGGGCGCTTGTTCGGATCGCGCGCCGCGGCCGCATTCGCGCCCAGGCGCACCACCGTGAATGCCGAAGCCAACTTGCCTTCGCCGTTTTCCGTCGTGGGCGTGCGCTCGCCTTCTCCTTTGCCCGTATCCTCGATAACGGAGTGTTCGGTGGCCAGCCGTTTGGCCGAATCGAAGAACTCAGTGGTTTTCCGCTGCGCGAAGTGGAAGGCCTCCAGGGCGGATACCGAATCGTTCTTGTCGGTGTCCGCGGCCGGATCGCGCAAGGCTTCCGCCCAGTAACGCGCGAACACCGTCGCGTTCTTTTCGGTTCCGGTCTTGGTTGCGGTAATCACGATGCGGTTCTTTTTCTGCAGCGATGGAATCGAGCCGCCGCTCGAGCTCGACATGTTCACGACGAGTTGCCGCGTCGCGGGCACCCGGTCCAACAGCGCCGCCAGTTCGGTTCCCGTGATATCGGGCCCCGGGATGTTGAACTTGTACTCGGTTCCGTCGTAGGTCCCGTGGCCAATCAGCATCAGCACGAATGCGTCGTCCGGTTTGACCTGCTTTGAGATTTCAGCCAAGCGCGTGCGGATCTGCTCCCGTGTGGGCGCAGTCAAGGTAATCACGTTGGCATCGCCGCCCGCGCGCTTTAGGCTCGAATCGATATCCTCCGCCCACATTTTGAAGCGCTGGTCGTAATCCGGCTCGCCACCAAGACCGGAGATCGTCACGTAGAACGTAGCGGCGGGCGCGCCCAACGCGGCCGCGAGCAGCAGGGCGATGGCTCTCATACCACACCCCACCTTCTGCGCAGCAGCCATTCGGAAGCGCGGATCAGCAGCGCCAGCAGAAAGAGGATCGGCATATCCCAAAGGTCGCGAGTCTCGCGCGACGTAATGCCTGCCTCCGAATACGAGATCTCATTGGCCAGCCTGGGCGCGTCCGCAGCCGTGTAGTAACGGCCGCCAGTCTGCTCGGAAAGCTTCTGCAGCAGTTCCTTGTTCTGCCCGGTATGGAAGTTCTCGGCGACGCCGTCCTCACGGCGGAACGTGAGCACATCGCGCCCGATCTCTTCCTGTCCTTCGCCCGCCAGGATTTCGGCCACATACGAGCCGGGCTTTTCAGCCGTCCACTCGCCGCTGTAAATCCCTTCTTCCAGTGGTTGAGGTGTCAGCTCGACCGTTGCGGAGGAGCCGTCCGGCGCCAGGAAGCGCGCCTGCACCTTGGCAGTGTTGAGCGGCTTGTACTGCTTGTCGCGGACTTCCACGCGCAGCGGGACGCGCATCTCATCCGAGAGCACCGATTTCGGAGTGGTCACGGTGACCTGTCCCGGCGTATCGGTAACGAGATAGCGGAACATCTGCTGCCAGAAGGTGGCGTGGGTCTTATCGTCGTGCGGCAACCACATCTTCCACCGCCAGCTTCCACCGGTCGCAAAAACGGCGGTCCGCCCCCGCCCGTAGTTCTCGGTCACCAACAGCGGCGACCGTGGACGTGTCCCGGGGTTCACTTCCAGGAGCATGGTCGCGCCCGGCTTGGGCGGGCCAACCTCCTGGTAATCGGCGACCAGCGGCATCGTCTTCCAGCGTTCCGCGTTGCGCTCGGGATTCTCGTCCAGGCGGCAGAGAATGCTCTCGCGCCCAAAGCCGGTCAGTTCCACTTTCGTGAAGTCGCGGTGGAAGGTCCCCTTATTTTGAGGCAACGTGGTAGGAACTAGGTCGGCCAGCGGCGAGTTCTGATAGCCGCCATCGGAGAGGCTGGCGCGGCCGCCCATGAACAGCAGCCCGCCTCCGCGCCGGTCGACGAAATCGCGGATGAGTTGCTGCTGCGTAGGAGTGAAATAACTGGCCTCCACGTTCTCGATCATGAGGCCCTGGTATGCGAACAAGTCCTCGGCCTTGCTGGGGAAGCCGTCTTCCAGCTCATGCGCATCCTTGCCGCCCTGGCGATAGATCTTGTTCTGCGTGGTCCGCAGCATGCTCGCAATTTCGATATCGGGGTAGTCGTCCAGCGCGCGGCGCACGAACTTGTACTCCCACTGCGGTTCGCCGTCGATGTACAAAATGCGCGGCTTGCGCGCCTGCACATTCACCAGTCGTGTGAGCTTGTTATTCGAGGTGTTGTCCTCTCCGCCTACCGGGTCAACGCCGATCTCGAGGGTCTTCGGTCCGGCCGCGCCGACGTTGAATACGACGTTCTCGGTCTGCAGCGCGCCGTCGCCCTTGAGGCCGACCTCTTGCGAAGCGAGCACCTTCGAACCGTCCCGCACGCTCAGCCGCGCCTTGCTGCCCGACAGGCCGTAGCTCTGCAACGTCACCACGGCTGTGAGTCGCGATTGCGGCAGGGCGCGGGCCGGCAGCACGGCATCGGTCACTTCGACGTCGCGGCTGGGATGCTCCCGCCCAAAGCCGATCGTATGAATCGGGATTCTCTGCCGCCGGATCGCGGCGATCGTTTCGAGATTGATGCCCCCGGAATTATCCGCTCCATCACTGAGCAGCACGATCGCGCCGAGGGGCAGGGAAGAGGATTCCCCTAGCACCTGCTCCAGGCTGTCGCCAATGCGCGTGGCCGGAGCCGGCGAAGTAATATCGGCGCTCTTTTGGATGCGTTGTGCGTCGGTCCCGATTTTATAGAGACGCACTTGAAAACGATTCGACAGCGACTGCAGCAATCCTCCGTTCAGCAGCGACTCCGCTTTCGCGAGGCGCGTGCCGGATTCGTCGGAGATGTTCATGCTTCGTGAATCGTCGACTAGTACGGCTACGACATTTTGCTGCGGACGCAGCGTGGCGACGCTCAACGCCGGATGCCATAGCAAAAAGAGGATGAGTGCGATCAGAGACGTTTCCAGGATCCAGATGGCTATCGGGCGCGCCCCGCTGAGCATTCCGTGGTTTCGGCGCACGTTCCAAAACAGTAGCGCGGCGGCCGCCAGAATGCCGGCACCGAGTAGCCACAGCGGCCACGGGGTCAGCAGAACGAAATGGCCCTTGTGAAAGATGCTCGCAGGGTACTTAAATAGAAGCTCAAACATTGGTCCACTTCGGGGAAACAGAAGTATGGACGTGGCGGCAGGACTCCGAAGTTACAGAAATCCCATGGGTAGTGGGAAATTCAACATGCGGGCGCATTCCGCTAAGCCCTCGTATGTGGAACAGCATAGCACGCGCATGGTGAGCCAGGCGGGCATCAGCGGTCCAGCGCATTTGTGGGATAAGGCTCCGCTTTGTCCGTGCCGAGGGAACCCGCCCGCGCAAGCCAGAGCCTTACGCCACCGTGAAGCGTCACTCGGCGCTATGTTGCTATGCTGAGCGGCTGATGGAACTGAAGCTCGTGTCAATGGAACTGCCCGAAGGCGGAAACCTGATCGTTGGGCAAACGCATTTCATCAAGAGGGTGGAAGACATCTACGAAGCCATTGTCAATTCCGTGCCGCAAATGAAGTTCGGCGTGGCGTTCAACGAGGCCTCCGGCCCCTGCTTAACGCGCGTTGACGGCAACGACGATGCGCTCAAGAGCCTGGCACAGAGAAACGCGTCGGCCGTCGCGGCCGGGCACGTGTTTGTGGTCGCAATGAAAGAAGGCTATCCGATTAACGTGCTTGGCCGGATTAAGGACGTTCCCGAGGTATGTTCCATCTTTTGCGCGACGGCAAATCCGGTCCAGGTCGTGGTGGCGGAAAGCGAACAAGGTCGCGGCGTGGTCGGTGTCATCGACGGATTCCCGCCCAAAGCTGTGGAAGGCCCGGAAGACGCGGAAAAGCGGCGCGCGTTTTTACGCATGATCGGCTACAAGCGGTGAATTTGCCGGTCGCGCGGCCGCGGCGGACAAGACGCTAATTGCGGCGCGCCTTCCGCGCTAACACATTCTCGATTTTTTCACCGAGTTGCCGCGAGGTATACGGCTTCTGCAGAAACCCGGCCACCTGCTTATGGGCGAACCGGCTGGCCGCCTCTCGCTGGTCATATCCGGTGGAGACGATCACTTGAATACCCGGGTGCTCCTGCAGGATCTCGTCAATAGCCTCTTCCCCACCCATTACCGGCATAGTAAGATCCAGGAGCACGACCGAGATTTCCGGGTGGTTCCGAACTTTTTGGATTGCCTCCAGTCCGTTGTCGGCCAACAATACCTGGTGACCGCGCTTTTGCAGCGTTGCCTCCGCGATACGCCGCACCATTTGTTCGTCGTCCACCACCAGCACGGTTGCCTTGCTTGTCTCTGCGGCGGTTTGCGTCGACGGCCCTGTAGTCTCCTGCGAACGCGGTGCAGCCTCGGAGACTGTGGGAATCAGCACGCGGAACATGCTGCCCTTTCCGGGAGCGCTCGTCACTTGGATGTCCCCGCGATGACCGCGTATTACTCCCGCCACTGCCGCTAATCCCAGCCCTCGGCCGGTGAACTTGGTGGTGAAGAAGGGATCGAAAATTCGGGACTTCGTCTCCAGGTCCATTCCGCAGCCTGTGTCTTGGACTTCCAGAAACACCTGGTCGCCTTCCGCTCCGGTTCGAATCCAGATGGTGCCGCTCTCGTCGCCAATGGCCTCCGCCGCGTTGCTTACCAGGTTGAGCAGCACCTGCTGAACCTGGTTCAGGTCGGCTTCAATCGGCGGCAGCCCCGAGGCGAGTTGGAAATCTAGTTCCACCTTCTTCGGCACCGCCGCTTCGATGAGCTTCCGCGTGTCGTGCACTACGCCCGACAGTTCGGCCTTTTGCAAATAGTTGCGGCCCTTTCCCGAATAGGCCAGCAGCTGCTTGGTTAAGTCGGCGGCGCGCTGGCTGGCGCGGATCACTTCCTCCAGCCGCTCCCGCACGGAGTCGGACTGCGGCTGCTCCGCGAGCGCCAGGCTCGCATTGCCCATGATGCTCGTCAGCAGGTTGTTGTAGTCGTGCGCCACACCGGCGGCGAGCGTGCCGATGGTCTCGAACTTTTGGCTCTCCCGGAACTGCTCCTGCAACCGGCGCGTCTCGGTAATGTCGCTCACCATGCATACCGCGCCGGTCGGCTTCCCATCCTCGTCCAACATCGGATCGACCGTGACGCTGATCAGCTTCGGACCGAGCTCGAACTCCTGCGTCTCCCGGTGACGACTTGTGAAGGCGCGCCGAAACGGAATATCCTGTGCGCCCTGCTGCCATAATCGATAGGCGATCTGGCCCTGGAGCTCGGCGCTCGAGCGCCCCACCATGCGCGCAAACGCTTCGTTTGCCCGCTGAATGCGCCCTTCCGCATCCACCAGGGCAACCCCGTCGCGAATCACACCGAACGTCGCCTCCCATTCCACCGCGATCGTGCGGGCGGCTTCCTCGGCGCGGCGCGCTCGCAGGATGGCGTTAATCGTGGCGACCAGGACTTCGGGCTCGACCGGCTCCGTCAGGTAGCTGTCGGCCCCCGCCTCGAGGCCTCGTGCTTTATCTGGTCCGGTCAAGTATGACGCGGTTATGTGCAGCACGGGAATTCGCGCGGTCGCAGGCTCCGCCTTCAAACGTCGGCACACCTCGTAGCCATTGATATCTGGCAGATTGACATCCAGCAGCACCAGGTCGGGCCTTTCGCTGCGGGCCAGCCGCAGCGCTTCTGCACCGGTGGCCGCCTCGGTCACCCGGAAGTTGCTGTTTTCGAGCAGTCGCGAAATGGCATAACGGCACATTTCGTGGTCGTCCACGTTCAGAATTTTGGCAGTGGGTTGCGCCATTGTCATACCTTACGAGCGCATTGTGGCGCCCTGAGCGGCCGGGACGCCGGCCGCGGTCAGAGCGATCCGAATTCTCCGTCCTGCGTCTGGCATCGACAACAATTCCTTCGGGAAAATCGTTGCCGCGTGGTCCAGCTTGCGGATTTCCTCCGCCGTCAGCGCCTTCGCGGTCACGATGATCACGGGAATGTTCTGGGTTGCTGGATCGGACTTGAGTTGTTCCAGAACTTCGAAACCGCTCATCCCCTCCATGCGAATGTCCAGCAGAATTGCCCCCGGCCGCTGCGTTCTGGCGGCTTCGATGCCTGCGGCGCCATCGGAAGCTTCGGCGATGGTTGCCGGTCCCAGGCACTGCCGGATCAAATAGCGCGAGATCTCCTCATCGTCAATCAGCAGAAAATCGCAGCCGATCTGGCGGCTCGGGAGCGCTCCCTCCGCACCCGCGTAGACCAGCGGAATCTCCGCGAAAAAGGTGGAGCCTTTCCCGACTACGCTTTCCACCCGGACGCTGCCTCCCAGCAGTTCCGCCAGCCCTTTAGAGAGCGGCAGGCCGAGCCCGGTGCCTTTGAATTTCTTTTGGATGGGGCTTTCGATCTGGGCGAATTCCTGAAAAATGAGATCGAGGTGTTCCGGCGCAATTCCGGCGCCCGTATCCGACACAGAAAATATGGCGGTAGTGCCATCGTCGTTGAGCCGCGCCGACACGGACACCGCGCCGCGTTCGGTGAACTTGAGCGCGTTGGAGACGAAGTTCCGCAGGATTTGGGCGACCTTTGCTTCGTCGGTGTAGAGTTCCGGAAAACCTTGCGGGTCGTCGAAGATCAGTTCCACTGCAGAGTGGATCTGCAGCGGCCGCAGCACGCCGCGCAACGCGCCAAACAAGTTGCTCACATGGAAGCGGCCGGGCCGCACCACGGACTTGCCCGCCTCCACCCGCGCCAAGTCGAGCAGGTCGTTCACCATTTCCAGCAGGCTCTCGGCAGACTTCCGGATGAACAAGACCTGCTTCTGCTGCTCCGACAAGAGCTTGCCGTCGTTTTGATCCATGAGCAGGCGGCTGAGCGCCATTATCGAGGTCAGGGGAGTCCGGAACTCATGGCTCATATGCGATAGGAATCGCGACTTCATATGGTCGGCGCGGCGCAGGCGCTCGGCTTTCTCGTCCAGTTCCGCGTACAGCGCCACGACGCCGCGATTGGTGTCCTCCAGTTCCGTGTTCAGTCGCCGCAGTTCTTCTTGCCGGCCCCGCAATTCCTCCATGACGCGTAGCAGTTCCCGGTTTTCCTGCCGCAGTTCGTCCATCAAGTTCCGGGGCGCTGCGTTCAGCAGGGCGGAAGAAATGTTTGCGATGCGCTGCTGCGTCAGCCGCGGGCTCGTGCCCGGAAGGCGCCGTGAGAGGCTCACCACCGTGGACTTGCCGGGTTCCGATTGGATGTCGAAGTCGTCCATCAGGCGGCGTGCTCCGACCAGACCCAACCCCATCCCCGTCTTCGATACGTAGCTGCCGTTCAGGATCTTCTTCAGATCGGCGATGCCCGGGCCGGAATCGGAAATGCGCACCGTATACACTGCCTGGTCGGTGTCCACGAAATATTCCGCTTTTCCGCCGCCGGCGTAATGGAAGGCATTCCGCGCGATTTCGGAAACGGCAGTGGCGATGCGCGTCTGGTCGGTGCTGTCAAAGCCTAAAGAGGCGGCAATTTCGCGGCCGGCTCGGCGCGCGACGACCACTTCCTCCTCAGTGTGAATCTCAAGGGTATACAGCAGCGCGATCATCAGGCGGCCCTTTCCCGAACCGCGACCACGGTGGTGTCGTCGCGGCCGCGGCTCCAGTCCCGGTACAGCACTCCCGCCAGTAGAGACGGGTCGCGAGAGAGCAACCCCGCGTAGGCGTCGAGCGACCAGTGGCTGGTTAGGCCATCCGAATAAAGCAACACGACCGCACCCTCCGGCCATGGGTAGGTGAACTCGCGCATCCTACGAACATCGTGACCGCCGATGCCCGGGACCGAAATCATCTGGCGAGATCCCTGCTGGGTGTGGATCGCGCCGGCGATGTTGCCGATGCCGGCGAAGCGCACGATTCTTTCTCGATTGTCCAGGCGGGCCACGGCCATCGCCGCGCCACGGGAGGCCCGCAAAGCTGTGTGCACGTTCTCCAGAATCGCAACAGGTTCCTCGGCGGGCGCCTCGTAGAAGGCTTGCACTGCCAGTGCCGCGCACTCGCGGGCGGAATGCCCATGTCCCAGGCCATCCACTACCAACAGGTTCGTGAAATCTGCGCTCTGATGGATGCCCCAGTCATCTCCGCATACCTCCTCGCCGGCTTTGGGAACGCACACCGCGCCGGTTTCCATGGCTGGACGAGTGGCGCCGTTTCTGTGGTTCTTCCAAACCTTGGCGAGCAGAGCGGTGCCCTTTCCCTCCGCGGTATAGATGTCGCACTGCGAAGAGAGCCGCTCGATAGCCCCCAAGCCGGTCCCGGCGCTTCCCGCGGTCGAATAGCCGTCGCGGAGACACATCGCTACATTGGACATACCCGGGCCTTTATCGAGTGCGAGCACCTCGACACCCGGGTTGTCTTGCGCATCCGTGGGGCGAAGCAGGATTTCTCCGCGCGTGGCGTGCTTCAGTACGTTTGATGCGGATTCGGAAACAACCACCGCGAGCCGCCCGCTTTCGGTTTCATCGAAGTCGAGTTGCCTGGCCATGGCCACTGCCGCGCGCCGCGCCGCGGACACCTGATCCAGCCCTTCTATCGGGACCGAAATGCTATTCATGTCTTCCAACGCGTAATTGTGACTCGCGTTCCTTCACCCGGCTGCGAAACGACCTCGAATTCGTTGCAAAGACGCCGCGCGCCCCCCAACCCAAGCCCCAGCCCGTTTCCTGTCGTAAATCTATCCTTCAGCGCCTGCTCGATGTTCGCTATGCCCGGCCCATGGTCTTCAAAAACGAGTCGTAGCCCCTTGCGGCTGTTATTCGCGATCACATCGATCTGGGCTGTCCCGCCGCCTCCGTATATCAGCGTGTTCCGGGCAATCTCGCTGGCCGCTGTTACGATTTTCGTCTGATCGACCAGGCTTAAGCCAACGTCAAGCGCGTGCCTGCGCACAGCCTGGCGCACCAGAACGATGTCTTCGCTCGAGCGGATCGCCAGCCGCTCAGAGCGCGGAGCCTGCGCGGTCATTTTCTCCGTATTCCTGACCGACCGAGGCGCGGAGGAGTTCCATGCCGCGCTCCACGTTGAGGGCCGTCCGGACACCCTTCAGCGATAGGCCGAGTTCCACCAGCGTGATGGCAACCGACGGTTGCATCCCGACCACCATCGTTTCCGCCCCCAGAATTTTGGACATCCCGGCGATGTTTCCCAGCATCCGCCCGATGAACGAATCGACCATTTCGAGCGAGGAGATATCGATCAGCACCCCATGGGCGCGCGTCGCTGCAATCCGCTCGGTGAGATCCTCCTGCAAGGTCATCGCGAGCCGGTCGTGCATGTCCACCTGAATGGTCACCAACAGGAACTCGCCCATCTTCAGAATCGGAATGCGTTCCATCATGCCCTTACCGCGGAGCCTCCGCGCGATTGATCATGGAACCGGTGCGCCGCAGCGCCAGCCGGAACGCATCGGCCAATGTCGCCTTGGTGCTGACATCTCCCAGTTCCACTCCGAGGTGGACGATGGTCTGCGCGATCTGTGGACGGACCCCGCTGATGATGCAATCGGCTCCCATCAGCCGCGCGGCCGCAATGGTTTTCATCAGGTGTTGGGCAACCAGCGTGTCCACCGTCGGTACACCTGTGATGTCGATGATGGCGATGGAAGCGCCTGTCTGTACGATCTGCTGCAGAAGGTTCTCCATGACCACCTGCGTTCGCGCGCTGTCCAGTGTTCCAATCAGGGGCAACGCCACGATGCCGTCCCACAGCTTTACAACCGGGGTGGAGAGCTCCATTAACTCCTGTTCCTGCCTGGAGATCACCTCTTCACGAGATTTCTGGTACGCCTCCATCGTGAACAAACCGAGCCGATCCAACAGTTCGGTCGCAGTCCACGTCTCGGCCGCAAGGGCGGCGGCATCGGCTGCAAACTCCTGCCGCAGGCGGGCGAAGATCGGGAGCTTGAGGGAGAATACGAAGGTCGCCGTTTCCGCGGGAGTGAAGCCCTGGCGCGCCCGCGCTTTGGAGAGTTCGGCCAAGAACTCGCGAGCCCCACTCCACCCGCTTCCGCTTACGTCGGCGCTTCCCGACTGCATCGCTTCGCGCAGAGTTGCCAGGAACGAGCGTGCCTGCTCCCGCAGGTCAGATTCACGGAGGGCCGTGCCGCGACCGGCAGTCGACATTTGCTGGCGAACCCACTCGGAAAGAATTTCAGATTCGTATCGGCGTAAGATATCCGGTATTCTCGAAGTCGGGTTCATAGAGGTTGCGTTCATAGGGATGTCCGATGCGAAGTCGTACGAGCGCGAGTGCGGCGCCTTTGGCCGAGGATACCCGAGTATTGTCTGGGATATCCCATTTGTCAACTCGGCTAAACGAAGTACAAAAACCGGGAGCGCGAAAGCGGCGAGTTCTACTTCGCGAGGTCGATCCCGAGTTTTTTTAGCTCTTCGGAGTAGTACCGCTTGTGCAGCAGGTCCCACTCTTCGGTGCCTTCCGGGATCTCTCTCTTTTGCGAGCGGATCTTTTGACGCGCCACCCGGTCCACCTTCTCCTCGGCTGTCAGCAGCTCGGTCATATGCCGGACAATTTCCAGGCGCACGTTGTTCACGTCCTTGTTCCTCAGCCTTAGTTCCCGGCTCTTGCGCAGCATTTCGAGCAGCTTGTGCGATATGTCGGTGACCTTATCGCGCGAAAGTTTCATGGCGTCGCCGGTGTCGCGCCCCGATGCCCGGATTACTTTCCGCTGCGAGATCAGGGTGTTTTTGATCTTGCGGAACATGTCCTGATAGCTGACGCCCTCGCGGCGCATGTACTCGCTATACTGGCTCAGCAGATCGCGGACTTCATCGTTCAGCCGGTCCTCCACCGCCAGTTCTTCGGAAATGACAGTCGCAACCTTCTCCGCGACGACATCCGGGGTCGTGGTTTCAATAACTCCGGGCGTCAGCCGTTTAACCAGTTCTCTCGAAAGGTAGGCGACGAACTCTCTGGCAAGCAGCATGTAAAGGGATTGAGACCTATAGCTTATCACGCCAAGGGCCATCCTCCCGCCAACCACTTGGGTATCCCAAAAGGGTACTGTTGCGCACCGTTCGGTCGGTTTTTAATCCAAATAGCCGATGGCGCAGGCACAAATTCCGATTATGTTAGTAAGTATCCGTTCGAGCACCCATGAGGGTGCCCGCTTGGGGGGTTTATGAGCCGTCTGGGTGACGCTGTCCTTCCGTATGAAGATCCGCTGACGTATCTCCCCCGGAAACCAATCCAGGAGTTCGGAAAGGGCCGGGTCATTTATAGTTCTGAGAAACCTTCCGATCGCCTGTATCTCGTCGTGCTCGGACGCGTCAAGATCACGACTACATCCGGCGACGGGTGTGAGACCATCGGCCGGATTGTCTGCCCGGAGGGCCTGTTCGGGGAAGCTGCCCTGGTTGGCGGACGTACTTCGGAATCCGCCGTGGCTCTCGACACCGCGACACTGATGGCCTGGACCCGCAACGACATCGAGCAGCAGATCGAACGCGAGCCCCAACTCGGCATTGCCCTGTCCCAATACCTGGTGCGGCAGTGCATGGCGCTGCAGGACCGCATCGAAAGCATGGCCGTCCACAAAACGCCGGAGCGGGTGATGGTCGCGCTGGTGCAACTGGCGGAGATGCTGGGAACCGGCATGCCGGACGGATCGACGCGGGTTGCCTCGCTCACACACCATACGATTGCCGAATACGTCGGCACATCGCGCGAGATCGTCACCTTCCAAATGAACCGGCTGCGGCGGCTTGGACTGATCCGCTACTCCCGCCGTTTCATTGATGTGTACGTTCCTGCAATGCGAGATGCTCTGCGGCAGCAGGGCATCGTGCTGACGCAGATCCCGGATGGCGTTGCACAGCACGCCGGCACAACAGCTTAGTCCAGCTTGGACAGTCGTCCAAAGTGGGGCGGGCTGTCAGCCCGCGGCCGACTTTCCATCGGCCCCACATATGCGCCGAGGAGTTCCGTCAACCACTTCGGAATCAAGAGACTAGTCTGGCCGGCAGCTCACACCAGCCCTCTGCGAATCGCCTCGCGCACCACGGAGGCAATTTCATGCACGTCCAGCTTCCCCATAATGCTGGACCGGTGCGTCACCGCCGTCTTGAACGAGATTCCGAGTTCCGCGGCGATCTCTTTGCTGCTCTTGCCCGCCACGATCAGCGACAGGACCTGGCGTTCGCGTTTAGACAGAGCATGTGCCGGGACGTGAGGCTTTGAGTGGTGAGGCGCGGCGGTCCGTAACGCGGATCTCAGACGCTTGGAACGCAGGCGGAGCAGAGTAGATTCCCGCACCGCCTCGCGCGCTTTTTGTAGGACTGTTTCGCCCTCTTTTTCCAGGCGCGCCATATCGAGGTCCTTGGCCATCGCCGGGCGGCCCCGGCGGATCGCGGGCGGTGGCTCGGCGCCTCCCTCGGTCAACGTGACATCCTCGTACGCGGTCCGCAGGTCAGCTCGGACCTCCAGCACTTGTTCCAATAAGGCTTGCAATTCGCGGTTACTGGAGGTGAGCTCTTCGGTGGCGGCCTTCTGTTCCAGGATCACCCGGTGGAGAAAGTGACGTGCCACACGAAGCTGTTTGTCGTCTTGCGGACGCTTTTCCATTTGAAATTGGGCGTGTCTTTGCAATCTTACACTGTGGGAAATTGCGCACGCCTCGGGTATTTGTTGGATTTATTGGAGATACTTCAGTCGAACACGAAGTGCAGGAGCTTTTTGAGATCTTCCCAAGCCTCACGCTTGGCCCCCTGGTTGTAAGGACGTAGCAAGTAGGACGGATGGTATGTCACCATGACCGGAATATCGCGCCATTGGAACCATCTGCCGCGCATCTTGGTAACACCTTCCTTGTGGCCCGTCAGTGCGCGGGCGGCGGTCCCCCCGAGGGCGCAGATCGCCTTCGGTCGAATCGCCGACAGTTGGCGGTAGAGGAATTCGCCGCAGATCTCCATTTCGTCGGGCTCGGGCGTGCGGTTCCCGGGAGGCCTGCACTTGACCACGTTGCAGATGTAGACCTCTTCGCGTTTCAGCGGGATCCCTTCCTTCTGCGCCGTGTTTTCAATCATTTGCGTAAGGAGTTGGCCCGCCCTCCCGACGAACGGAACGCCCTGCGCGTCTTCGTCCGCTCCCGGGCCCTCGCCTACGAACACGACCTGGGAATGCTCGTTCCCGACACCAAACACCAGTTTGGTGCGCCCTTCATGCAGCCGGCAGCGGCGGCAATCGCCGATGTCGTTGAGGATCTGGAGGAGCGATTCGTTGGCCGGTGTCATCGAAGGCAAAGCCGGACCCACCTGCTCCGGCGGGGGCGCGGCCGCCGCTTCTTCGACCGCCGCGGTTGAAGGCGGTGGCGCATTTTGCCGGTAGAGCGTCTTGATGCCGAGGTCCTGGTAAAACTCGAGGTACTTGCGGAGATCTTCGCCGTTCATTGGGCCGCATGAAGCGCCAGCCGGAGCTTCAGAACCTCGTCAAAAATGCGGTCCGCGATTTCTCGCTTCGAAGCACGCGGCAGAGGCAGCAACTCCCCGGTACGAAGCGCGAGAACTACTTCATTCTCATCCGATTCAAAACCGGTTTCACTGCCGCCGACGAGATTTCCCACGACGATGTCGCAGTTCTTGGATTCCAGCTTGCGGCGGGCCTCCTGCTGTAAGTTCTCGGTCTCGGCGGCGAAGCCGACCAGCAGGCGGTCCCCCTTCTTGCGGCCAAGTTCGGAGAGGATATCGGGGGTGGGGTCGAGTTCGAGAGAAATACGCGCGGCCGTTTTCTTCAATTTCTGGTTGGGAACCTTGCTCAGATGGAAGTCGGCCACCGCTGCGGATTTGATCACGATTCCGGCCGTTCCAAGATTCTCGAAGACCCGGTCCCGCATCTCCACTGCGGTGCGCACCGGAATCACTTCGGCGCCTCTCGGCGGCGGGAGACGAACCGGCCCGGAGATGAGAATTACCCTCGCGCCCCGGGACACTGCTGCTTCGGCCAGGGCGTAGCCCATCTTTCCGCTGGAGCGGTTCGAGATATAGCGGACGGGGTCGAGCGGCTCCTGAGTCGGCCCCGCAGTGATGAGGATGGTCTCGCCCTCCAGGTCGCGCCGCTTTTGGATGACGCGCTCCACCGCATCCGCGATCGCTTGTGGCTCCGCGAGCCGCCCTGCCCCCGTCATTCCACAGGCAAGATAGCCCTCTCCGGGTCCGACGATCGTGTGCGAGGCCTCGCGGAGGGTCTCAACGTTCGTTTGGGTTGACGGGTGCTCCCACATGTTCACGTTCATCGCCGGGGCGATCACCACCGGACCGCGAAACGCGAGATAGAGCGTGCTCAGAAAATCGTTCGCCAGCCCGTGCGCAAGCTTGGCAATCAAATCCGCCGTGGCGGGCGCGATCACGAGCACCTCGTGCTCCTGCGCGACGGAGATGTGCTCGATGGCATCCTCCACGGCGAAGAGGTTGGTGAGCACCTTCTTTCCAGTGAGCGCGGCGAAGGTCAGCGGACGGACGAACTCCTCCGCGGCTGCCGTGAGAATCGCCTGAACTTCGTGTCCCCGTTCCATGAGCAGGCGGGCCAGTTCGGCGGCCTTATAAGCCGCGATGCCGCCGCCCACCCCCAGGAGTATACGCATAGATCTACAGGATCGGCTCGGGCAGCGGCTCTTCCGGCGCCTGGCCCGAGGCGTTGTATTTAACCAGCCCGCGGCGGACTTCTTCCATGGCGATAACCGTGGGCTTTTTGGAGGATGTGGGCAGCACCGGGCGCGCTCCGCCCTGTAATTGCCGCGCGCGTTTGGCGGCTACGATGATGAACCGGTAGGTGCTTTGTTCGGGGTCATCGGGGAGAGTGCAGTGCGCGTTGTTCCGTGGTGCGTTGTCGGCCATAAAACGATTTACCTCTTAAGCTTGGAATGTATCCAGGATGGGCCGGATCTGATCCTCGATGCGCGTCCGGCGAACCCTCTCGGCATAGACGATAGCGCTCAGGGTTGCATCGGACTCGGCCAAGTCCCGGTTGATCAAAACATAGTCGTACGCTTGATAATTGCTGATTTCTTCGGCGGCTTCCCTCAGCCTTCGCTCGATGACCTCCTCCCTATCCTCGCCGCGGGCACGGAGCCGTTGTTCGAGGATCTGCCGCGAAGGAGCCAAAATGAAGACACTGACGGCTTCAGGAATCTGGCATTTCAATTGTCTCGCACCTTGGACATCGATGTCGAGTACCAAGTCCTTGCCCTCGGACCGTGCCTGGTCGAGGACGCTGCGGTGCGTCCCGTAGTAATGGCCGAAGACTTCCGCCCACTCCAGGAACTCCTTGCGGGCGATCATCTTCTCGAACTCGTCGCGGGAGACGAAGCGATAGTTAAGTCCTTCGATTTCAGTGCCTCGCGGTTTTCGGGTGGTATACGAGACGGAGAACATCAGCCCCGGAACCCGAGTCATCAGGCGCGACACGAGTGTGGATTTGCCCGATCCGGACGGCGCGGAGATGATGAAGACTGTCGTCATTCCAAGTTCAGCGACTGCTCCCGGATTTTATCGATCTCCGACTTGGCGGCCAGCGCCAGCTCCGTGATCGTGAGGCCCAGGTCCCCCAGGCCTCCAGTCTTGGAGAGCACGGTGTTGGATTCGCGGTTCATTTCCTGGAGGAGAAAATCCAGGCGTTTGCCGACCTCTCCGCCGCCGGAGAGCATCTGGTCCAATTGGTCGGCGTGTGTACGGAGCCGGAGCAGTTCTTCACTGATATCGCTGCGGTCGGCCAGGATGGCGGCCTCCTGGGCGAGGCGCTGCGGATCGACTCCCGCGCCATGCAGCAGATCCGCCAGTTTCTCGCGAAGGCGCTTCTGGAACGCTGGCAGGGCTCCGGCTCGGATCTGTTGCATGCGATCCACCAGTGTGCCAATCGTTTGGGAGCGCTGATGGATCTCCGCGGCGGTAGCGATGCCTTCTCGCTCGCGGAAACCGTTGAGCGCGGCCACCGCTTCCCCGGCTGTTTCCAGTACGGTACGCGAGACGCTCTCGTTGATCTCGTCACCAGCCCCGCTCAGCATACCAGGGAGGCGCAGCGCAGCATTCAGATCGGGATCACCGGCGATCTGATAGATTTCGGCGGCTTCGCGGAACGCGGCAATATAAGCGTGCAGTAACTCGCGATTCAGCTTGCCGGCATCCGTCCCCGCCGCGGGCGTGAACGCGACGTGAACCTGCAGGTGGCCGCGCACCACGCCGGTCCGGATCACGGCCCGCAGCTCGGATTCCAGAGGGTCGAGGTCGGGAGACATGTGGAAGTGCATGTCGAGTCCGCGATGGTTCACGCTTTTCAGGCTGACGACAATCTCACCTTCCGGGATGCTCTTTTTGACGCGGGCGAAGCCGGTCATGCTGCGCACGATCACGAGTCCACCGCCGTTCCGGCGTCTACGAACTGCAGCTCGTGCAAACGCTGATAAATGCCGCCGTGGCTTACCAGCTCTTCGTGGGTTCCGGTCTCGCAGATGCCACCGTGCTCCAGCACGACGATCTTGTCCGCGCGACGAATAGTCGAAAGGCGATGTGCGATCACGATGACCGTGCGGTGCTCCATCAGGTTCGCCAGCGCCCGTTGCACCAGCATCTCCGACTCGGTATCGAGGTGGGAGGTGGCTTCATCGAGGATCAGAATCGGCGCGTTCTTCAGCAGTGCCCGGGCAATGGCGATACGTTGCCGCTGGCCGCCGCTGAGCTTCAGTCCGCGGTCGCCGATTACGGTGTCGTAGCCTTCCGGCAAGCGCATGATGAACTCATGCGCGAGGGCGGTCTCGGCGGCCCGCTGGATGTCGTCGGCCGAGGTGGCAGGCAATCCGTAGGCAATGTTGCGCGCGACCGTGTCGTTAAACAGGAACGTGTCCTGCGCCACGATGCCGATCAGGGACCGCAAGGAAGCCAGTTTCAGGTCGCGGACATCGCGGCCGTCGATCTTGACCGCCCCGCCGGTCACGTCGTAGAAGCGCGGGACGAGGTTGGCGAGGGTCGTTTTGCCTGCGCCACTGGGACCCACCAGAGCGACCACCTCGCCGGCATGGACCTCGAGAGTGAGCCCCTCGATTTGAAACCCATTCGGCGCGCCGGGGTAGCGGAACGAGATCTCCTCGAATACGATTGCGTGCTCGAAGGCCGCCAGGTCGTGAGCGCCCGGTTTCTCGGAGACTTCCTCGGAGTGGTCGAGGTACTCGAAAACTTTCTGCGAGGCGCCGAGCGCCTGCTCGAAGATATTGTGAATGCCGGCAAGCCGTTTTACGGGTTCGTACAACATGAGCAACGCGACGACGAACGTAGTGAACTGGCCGGCGGTCAGGGCTCCGACCTTGATTTCGGTGCGGGCGTAAGTGAGAAGCCCGACGATGGTGAACGCGCCGAAGAGCTCGATGAGAGGGGAAGAGATGGCCTGCTGCAAGACGTAGCGGAGATTGCTCCGGAGCAGCTTGTGGGAGGCCTCGTAGAAACGGCGCGATTCGTACTTCTCGGTGCCGAAGGCTTTGACGACGAGGTGCCCGCTGAGCGTCTCCTGCAGGATCTGGTTCAGTTCCGCGGCGCTGTCCTGGGTGCGCCGGCTGGTGCGGCGGATGCGTTTCCCCAGCCGGGCAGTGGGCCAGAGCACGAACGGCAATACGGTCAGACTGACCAGCGCCAGCTTCCAATCCTTGTGGATCACCACAAACAGCAGGCCGATGGTCACGAAGCTCTGGCGCAGAAAATCGGCGAGGATGTGCGAGACGGCGACCTGGATCTTCTCGATGTCGTTCATGATGGACGACATCAGCCGGCCCGTGGAGTGCGCTTCGAAGAACTGCGCGCCTTGCTTGAGGACCTTGTCGAAAACGGTTTGCCGCAGGTCGGTTACGGCGGAGAAGCCGACGTAGTTGAT
>CAYMHP010000023.1:2986-32380 GCA_964390225.1 uncultured Solibacteraceae bacterium | reverse complement strand
TGGCGCTGGGCGCGCCTCTCCCTCTCCCTCTTCCCTGGAAGGGCCCGGGGCCGCCTGAAACCGGGCCGACGCCGACACGCGCGGAGATCGTCGCGGACGCCTTCGAGCTGAGGCTGGAGGGCGACTGGCACGACATCCCGACCCATGATCCCGGGCGGTTCGAGCTCTATTCGCCCTCGCAGCTGACCGAGGTATCGGTCACGGTGATCGATGCGGACGGTGTTATGCGCAGCCGAAGCGCGAAACCGGTTCCTCCACTTGGGATCCGAGACATACGTGTAGGTTCCGGGATCGATCAGGAGGTCTTCGTCGCCGAAGCGCGCCAAAATGCTGAGCGTATCGGAATGGCTATGGCCCCCGGCAAGCGACCCAAAGGGTCCGGCATCGATCAGTACATGGACCTCCGGGGCGGTCATTATGGCAACACCCGACTCCGGAAAAAGCCTGGACTGGACAACGGTTAGAGTCGCCCGCGGCTGAAATGCCGCTTCGCCCACCCACCACGCGGCTATTTCACAGACGTCCGCCGGGCAGAACGGCCACCCGCCGCCCAGAAGCGCCGAAGCGGTAGCCAGTGTAGCGCGGCCAAACCGATCGCGCGGGCCAAACGGGTGGAAAAGCCGACCGCCATCGTCATCCCCGAGAAATGGCAAGCGGCGCCGGTCGCCCATCAGCGCGGCCAGGTAGTCGGCCATGCGCCTCAAAACGTCGCGGTAACCTTCGCTCACTTCGTCCAGGAGCGCATGGAAGAGAAAGAAATCGAGCGCGTACATATGGTAATAGCTGGACTGCTCGAAGTACGCACCGTCCGCGAGGACTTGGTTGTGGATGGCATGTCGTACAATGCTGCCGCCCACAGCCCTCCAGGTGTCTGCCTCCTCAAAGGACGGATACAGGGTGCCGAGCGCATGAAGGGCGACGGCTTCGCCGAGAAGGTGTGTATTTGGCGAGAAATAGATCGAGAGATTCCGCGCCAGGTGCAATCCGTGCTGGTACAGGGAGGTGAAAAACCGCCGGCGAACACCGGTCTCGATGCGGTCTCCGACTAACCGGTCGACCCAGATCCAGGACAACGCGCGAAACGCTACCTCCAGGGCGCTCGCCCAGTTAATTCCCCGCTGGAACGGGTTCGCCACAAGCCAACTGCTGATCTGCATTTCGATCTCATGAAGAAAATCGGCGCGTTCCGTTAACAGATGCGCTTGCGCGAGCACGATCAAATGTTGATGTCTGTTTAGCTCCCAGATGACCTTGTGATCGCCGACGCGTTGGAAGTCGAGGTACGGTATCCGGCGGAAGTACTGGGTACCGCTCTCTCGCCCGTTCACATAATCGCGGCGCCACTGGATTTCCCGTCCAGTATCGACACTGATTCCGAGGAGCGGGAAACGATGCTCCAGGATCTGTTCCCCCACTCTGGCGACGTCGGACGAGTAGGGCGTGCCACGAAGCCGGGGGAGGATCGGGCGCGGATCTGGAAGACCGTCCGGCTTTTGTTCGACGACAGTCGGAAGCTTCGGATTTTTTGCCAAAAGTGCCAGATTTCCGGCTTCACATTGGGCACGGAAACAGATTTCGTTCCAACTGCGCATCGCAACTTGTCACCGCTTGAAAGGTACAAAAACTCTTCCATTATGCGCAAAGAGCATATGTGTTTATCCGTAAAGATTCGCACGAAAACTTACGTTCTTCAGTATGTTGTTTTCAGTACAGCAACGTTATAGTAGGTTTTCGCGTCCGGCCGCTCCCCGCTAACGCTTCGCTCCAATCCGCCGTGCGCTGACCTGAACGCTTCTTTACTCACAGCAAACGAACGGAGAATACGTGCGCAGAATCCTGTTCTTCTTAGTTCTCGCATCCGCCCTTTCCACGGCCGTGGCGCAGACTTCGACCGTGCCTGGAATCATTCTCGGTCGCGGCATCGAAGGAGTGGAAGGCCGCCGGGTGGACGATTTCCTCCTGTCTAGGGGCGCGTCCATACAGAGCCGGACCAGCGGGACAGGCATTTTCGTTATTCGGACGCAGGAAAGTTCGGTCGACACGCTGATAACGGCAATGAAAGAGAGCAAACTTTTCGATCTTGTGGAGCGTGACTGGTATGCTCGGCTCGCCGGAGTTCCTAACGACCCTCGGTTCGCCGAGCAGTGGTATCTGAAAAAGATTGGAGCTCTCGATTCTTGGGAAGAGATCGAGGGTTCTTCCGGACCGGTTATCGCGATCGTTGACTCAGGAGTCGACCGGCAGCATCCGGATTTAGCGGGAAAGTTCTCCGCTGGCTGGAACTTTGTTGCAGAAACGAGCGACACGACCGATCATCTGGGACATGGCACCATGGTCGCCGGGCTCCTTGGCGCCACCCCGAACAACTACATTGGAATCGCGGGACTTGCTCCCACAGCCACGCTACTGCCGCTTGTGGTGACCGACCCGCAAGGCCGCGCAAGGTACTCCGATGTGATGCGCGCAGTTGAATACGCAGCCGACCATGGCGCGCGCCTCGTCAACGTGAGCGTGGGGGGTGACGAACCGTCCGAGGGATTGCGCCTTTCGGTGGAGTATGCATGGAAGAAGGGCGCCCTTGTGGTTGCTGCGGCGCTTAACGACGGCGCTTCCCGCCGTACGTATCCTGCGTCCTGTAACCATGTGCTGGCTGTGACAGCCACAGACGAAACCGATGGTCCCGCAGGATTTGCGAACTACGGCGACTGGATCACGCTCTCAGCCCCAGGCACCAACCTCCTGACAACCGTCATCGGCGGTGGGTATGAAGCGCATTCGGGAACCTCCCTAGCGTCGGCGCTAGTGACCGGGGTCGCCGCGGCAGTGCTCGCGCAGAATCCAGATTTGACGCCAGATGCCGTCCAGCAGTTGCTCAAGACCAATGCCGAACCGTTGGGAACGAATCGATTTGATGAACACTTCGGTTGGGGGCGCATAAACGCCAGCCGCAGCATCAAAGCGGCGCATGCCATGGCAAGTACGTTATCTGTTGCAACAGACGCGCATTTGTCCCGGCAGATGGCATCCGGAGCGGTGGCACCCAAGCTTTCGCAGCAAAGCGCGGCCCTGTCCATTAGCAATGTTAGTTACGACTACCTAGCCCACTCGAGCATCCGCATCAAGTGGGACACCAGCGCTCCTGGATACTTTCAGGTAAAGTACGGCGTTACTTCCCAAAACTATTTGTACGCTACGGTCTCTAACGGTCCGGCCACACAGATGTCGGTCGCCATTGGTGCGCTAAAGCCGTCCACGACTTATTACTTTCGGGCAGCATCGCGTCCCAATCGCGACGACGACATCGGCATTTGTCAGGATGACACTTGCGGGTCAACAGAACTCGTGGTCACCACACCGCCGGAACCCGCAATTCATCCTGAGCTACCGGTTGCTCCGACCAATCCGTACAACCCCGTGCATCCAGACACGACGGGTTATACAACCGTGAGCTTGAAAGTAGGGCCTTCCGGAGAATGCGTTTCGGCGACAGATAACTCTTCCCTGCAAACGGTTCTGAACACGGTGAATTACGGAACCATCATCGAGTTCCCACAAGGCGCCACTTGCAAAGTACCGCCGCAGAATTCCACGAATGCCGGTTATGCTCTACCGGCGAAGCCACTTGATCCTAGCGCTTCCGGAGATATCAACTCTCCAAGTCACCGATGGATAGTGCTGCGGACCGCGGGCGCTCCGGAAAACTTCCCGCCGCCCGGCGTGCGCACCAGCCCCGCGTGGGCCGGAAGACTCGCGAAACTCGTTGCGCAAGCACCATCGACCAACTTCGATGGCCAGATCTTTTATGGAGTGTCCGCCGTCGTACATCATTTTTGGATTGAGAACCTGGAACTCACGCATACCGCCGATCCGAGCGTCTATCCCGCGGACGTAATCGACCCCGCTCCGTTCATGTACCTCGCAAAATTCGAATCGACATACTTCGTCGATAGTCCACCGCAATATATCGTCATGGACCGGCTTTACGTCCATGGGACGGGGTTCCCGGGCCGGTTGCGTTTTGGGATCGGTCTCGGGGGCGCACATCAAGCTGTGATCAACAGTTGGGTTGGGCCCGTGGACTATTGGCGACCCTTGCAGAGCCCCAGCGGAAACGTGAAACTTTCTGCAAACCAGCAATCGATCCAGGTGGATCCGATGAGCATCCAACGCAGAGCGGGGGAAGCGGTCATGGGGATGGCGGGGCCCGCAACGTTAACCCTCACGAGTGCTCCTGGAAACAACGGCCGTTTTGTAGGTTACCTGGCTCCCAATGGCCTTACAGTCGTGTACACCGCGGGCGCCGGGACGCTTGTTTGCTCCGGATGCGCGAGCGTGCAGTCCGCGAGTCCGGCGACACCTTCGAACTGCTTCGAGCTTTTCTCCGGAACCATCACGGGTGCTGCACTGTCCCTATCCAGCGTCAACACGGGCCAGTACGCGACCAGCAGGTGGAATACCGAGGGCAGCGTTGCGATCGAATTTATTGACGGCGGCGCCGGTCCCTATAACATCTCAAACAACCATATCGAAGGTTACGGAATAGGGTTCTATACGGATGCCGGCGGAGCGGCCGCAAACTCTCCGATCACAGCCGACGTCGTCTGGCAGCGAAACCATCACTTTTGGAACCAGAATCATCGTTACACATCTTCTTCCTCCGATGGCTTGGCCTACGTTGTGAGGCAGCATTGGGAGACCAAACGCGCCAAACGCTGGCTAGTGGACGGAAACATCTTCGAAGGAAACTGGGCTAATTTGAATGAGGGAACAACCTTCTTTCTTTCAGGACGCGCCACCTACAACCGGGATGCCGACCAAGGAATCAGCGACATTCTATTCAGCAACAACATCGTAAGGGACTCGTCTTTCGGCTTCTCGTGTGAAGGAATGAGCGGCGGCCCTGATCCGGCAATCACAAAACGGGTGAGATTCACAAACAATCTCGTTTATGGCATTAACGAATGGCTCTACGACGCCGGCAGCCCCAACGGGAATGGCGGTGTGACGGAGAATCTTGGAGGATGCCAGGATCTCACCGTTAATAACAATACTTTCGGATTGAACGTCGGCAGAGGCCCTTGGAACATATTGTTCGGCGTCTTCGGAGCCTTAGCGGAAGGCTATCGCTTTTCGGATAACATCATGTACTTCAGCCTGGGGCTCGCAGATTTATGGGGAGGGATCGAAGTCGACGACAACCAGAACATTACCAGTCACCCGAGAATCCCCGCCATAGATTATTCGGGACCATTTAGCCGCCGCCTGGATACTTACTCGCTGCGGTTGGGAGCCACTGCCGAGCCTAATTACAGCTTTAGAAATAACGTCATTATCGGTGGTGTGCACACACCAGATGCCGCCTCACAACGGGACTTTACGGCAGCCGATGTGGCCCTCTATTCCCCCCAGTTTCCGGCCGGCAACTTCTTCCCTCAAGGCGATAGCGTCGCGGCTCGCGAGCAAACGGTCGGATTCACAAATGTCGCTAGCCACGATTACCGGCTAACGCCATCGAGTCCCTACCGGGGTATGGCATCAAACGGAGGGGATCCTGGCGCGAATCTCGATCAGATCCAAGTAGCCAATGGTTTCGTCAGCGGTATACAAGTCACACCCGGCGCTCAGAACAATGTCCAGGTCAGCTACATCGCCCCGGATACGAACCAGTGCTCGGTAGACGTGAGCCCGGACAATTTCAGCACCGTCCGGCGCGTTTCGGATGGCGGTGGAGCACGAAACCGCTCCATCAATATCACTGGCATGCTCCCGAATACCACGTACTCCTACCGGATCCTTTGTGCCTTCGAGCAGGTTTCGGGAGCCTCGTGGCTCGAGCCGTTTTCACCGGACCAGACCACGAATGGCACGTTCTCGTTATCAGGCCCCTCACCAGTGCCTCAGCCAACCGCCCCCGGCGCCGCTACATTTGTCAAAGCTGACACAACGACGCAGGGTTCATGGAAACGGGCGTACGGAGCGGACGGCTTTAACGTAATAGGAGACAGTACGTCATACCCGAGCTACGTAGCCGTAACGCCTCAGGGCTATTCTTATTTTACTTTCGCCAGTAGCACAAGCGACACTCGCGGCTTGCAAAGGGCCGCTTCGACCGCAACCGACCGCGTTGCTGCTTGCTGGTACACGGGCGCGACAATGACCATCGGTTTACAATTTAGCGACAGTGCGACTCACCAGGTTGCTGTCTACATGGTGGATTGGGATGGTTACGGCGGGGGCCGAAGCCAGCGCGTCGACGTCGTTGATGGAAACGGCGCTGTGTTGGACAGTCGCACCGTTTCGTCCTTCAGCGAAGGTGCGTACCTCGTCTGGAACCTGAGCGGGCAGGTGTCGCTCCGAATTACCAATACAAATCCTTCCGGTAACGCCGTCGCATTCGGGCTGTTTTTTGGAGGGGCGCCCACGACAGGCTCTGCCGGTACCGGGACGGCGACTTATCTAAAGGCAGACACGGCTGCTCAAGGAACGTGGCAGGGGGTGTACGGGGCCGACGGTTACAACGTGATCGGCGACGCCGCCAACTACCCGGCCTATGTGGCGGTCACGCCTTCCGGCAATCTGACGTACGTCTGGCAGAATCCGACCTCCGACGTCCGCGGGTTGCAGAAAGCAACGTCTCCCGGCCGCATCGCTGGAACATGGTATACAGCTGGGACGATGTCGGTCGACCTCCGGTTTACGGACACGCAAACCCACCAGGTGGCCCTCTACTTCGCGGACTGGGACGGCTACGGAGGCGGCCGTAGTGAACGAATAGACGTCGTCGACGCGAACGGGAACTTGCTGGATTCGCGGACGGCAACAGCGTTTGGCGCGGGCGAGTATCTGGTATGGAACCTCAGTGGGCACGTTACGGTGCGGGTTACCAATACAAACCCCGCCTCTAATGCCGTGCTACTCGGCGTCTTCTTTGGCGGGGCATCTGCAGGCGGTTCGCCTTCGGCAAGCGGGACGGCGAATTATTTGAAGGCGGACACAGCAACGCAAGGGACATGGCAGGGGGTGTACGGGGCCGACGGTTACAACGTGATCGGCGACGCCGCCAACTACCCGGCCTATGTGGCGGTCACGCCTTCCGGCAATCTGACGTACGTCTGGCAGAATCCGACCTCCGACGTCCGCGGGTTGCAGAAAGCAACGTCTCCCGGCCGCATCGCTGGAACATGGTATACAGCTGGGACGATGTCGGTCGACCTCCGGTTTACGGACACGCAAACCCACCAGGTGGCCCTCTACTTCGCGGACTGGGACGGCTACGGAGGCGGCCGTAGTGAACGAATAGACGTCGTCGACGCGAACGGGAACTTGCTGGATTCGCGGACGGCAACAGCGTTTGGCGCGGGCGAGTATCTGGTATGGAACCTCAGTGGGCACGTTACGGTGCGGGTTACCAATACAAACCCCGCCTCTAATGCCGTGCTACTCGGCGTCTTCTTTGGCGGGGCATCTGCAGGCGGTTCGCCTGCCGCCATCAATACTGCTGCGTTCGTGAAGGTGGATACCGCGACGGTGGGAACGTGGAAGGGGGTATACGGCGGTGACGGGTATAACGTCATAGGCGAGGCGGCGAACTACCCGGCGTATGTGGCGGTCACGCCTTCCGGAAATTTGTCTTACATCTGGCAGAATCCGACCTCCGACGTCCGCGGCCTGCAGAAACCAACTTCCGCGGACCGCATAGCCTCCTGTTGGTATAGCTCTACATCCTTCACCGTGGATCTGACGTTTGCCGATGTCAGCACTCACCAGATGGCGCTCTACCTGCTCGATTGGGACCTCTTCGGCGGGGGCCGCACCGAGAGAATCGACATTCTGGACGCCAATGGAACCGTCTTGGATACCCGCACTGCCGCAGGGTTTTCGCAAGGCGAGTACCTTATCTGGAATGTGACTGGGCACGTGGTGATTCAAATTACGAATACAAATCCCAACTCCAACGCCACGATGAGCGGGTTGTTCTTTCGCTAGAGGCCACCGCGCGCAGACAGCAATCTGCAGCAAGCGACTGGAAACGTGGGCATGTCGTTATTGAGTTGCTGACGGGAACACTGAACCCGTTTCGTATCTCCCACAAAATCGGCGTTCCAGGCGACGTATGAGTTTGTCCGGAGAGTTAGCCGCGTCCCCTGATCAAAGCTGCATCCCTGACGTAAATCCGATACCCGTCAGCGTCATACGCTTTGACATATTCCGCCAGGCGGGCAGTGACGGCCTTAAAACGCGCAGGGTCGCTCGCTGCCCACGTTTGAAAGTACTGATCGTAAATCGGCGTAACGACAATTACATCTGGCTTCGAGCCTCTCGAAGTACCGAGCAGAAAGTCGTCCGTTAACCGGTCATCGAATCCCATGTCGTAGAGAAGAGCGGCCGAGCCCACAATGGACCGCGCTCCAGCGGCCTTCGTTTGGAGGAACTGGAGCATCGGCTTTTCCGCCGCATAGTACGAGCGTTGTTCGGCCCGCAGTAGGATTCCCGCCGCGGGAACACAAAGCAAGACGGCGAGCCACGCGGAGAGCGGCCACCGCAGTTCAGGCCTGCGGTCCCACACCCACACGAACCAAAAGCTGAAAAGAGCGATATAGAGAGGAATAACGTGGACTAAGTAATACGAGAGCTTCTGGTTAAACACGCATTGAATACCGAAGAATACGGCACTCAGCAAAAGCAGAATCCGAACCGGCCGAGTCCGCCGCAGACCCGGTGCGGCCGCTATACCGGCGAAGCCCGCGATGAACGATATCAAGGAGATCGATTTCAGCAGGGCCAGTTTGCCGGTGACAAACCCATATGCAACAAGGTACCGCTGCGTGATTTCGTCCCAGACTAAACGAAAAGGATTGAGCGTGGCCGCCCAACGCCCGTTTGTCCCGTTGAC
Organism: uncultured Solibacteraceae bacterium; assembly: GCA_964390225.1. Lineage (GTDB taxonomy): Bacteria > Acidobacteriota > Terriglobia > Bryobacterales > Bryobacteraceae > PSRJ01. The sequence continues at coordinate 23,487 of CAYMHP010000023.1, read as the reverse complement.
CCGCAACTGGTCCCTCCACGCGGCGGGATCCTGGAAGACATAGATCCCGTAGAGGAGTCCCAGAACCACGTAAGCCGCCCCGGCCGCAGCGACATGACGAATTCGTATCCGGCGTATGTCGAAACAGCAAATCAGGATCACCAACCCGGCGAGGTAGAGCAAAGCATTTGGGTGCGTCAGTGCGGATGCGGCCACCAGAAGATTGGAACTAAATAGCGCGAACGGCAGGTTCCAGGAACGAAAGTACAGGTAAACGGCGAATGAGGAAACCCCGAGCGCTAAGCACATTAGATCTGGCCGGGCAAATCCCGCATTGTCTATGAAATGGTAGTCGAGGGCAAGGAGAACAGTAGCTAACCCGGCAACGCGGACGTCCTTTGCCAAAGAAATGAGAACGCGATAGAACGCAAACAAAGCCACCGGCGCCCAGAGAAGACTGAATGCTCTGGTCCAAAACAAAGTGGCCGGAAATAGCTTGTACCAGAGTGCCTGTCCTAGAAGAAACAGCGGCATCACCCAGTAGGTCCGCTGCTGAATCCGGGTCAGCCCAATCGTGCTCGGGTCCAGGACGGTGGTACCGAAAAACCCACGGTGCGCCAGGTTGTAAGCCGCGCTGGAAAATTGGCCTTCATCGCTCCAAGGAACGCGCTTCAGGGCGGAAAAACCCGCCAAACAAAGCGAGAGCATCGTAATCAGAAATAAAATCGCGATCACGGCATGCCGCTTGCTAGGCTCGGTTCTCATTTCGGTGAGCGCCGGCGCCTTTGCCAGTTGGGTGTGCACAGGGCCGATTATAGGAACACCCTTCGTAATCGCGCTTTCCCTCACGGGCGCGAACCGTAATATCGGGTACAAGCGCTTGGGCAAGTTGGTAGGCGTTAGCCCCACTGTCCAGAGCGTCTCCCGTCCACCTCCCCGTATACTGGCGTTTGGTTCGGAGGACCAGGCGTGCTGCGGTGGCTCGGACGTCTCGCGATTCGCATATGCGCTTTGTTGGGTATCTTGGTCTTGATCGTCACACTTACACCAGTCGTTTCGTGGTACGGAGCGAAACTGGCAGGGCAATGGACCGACCCGAACGGCGACACCTTGATCGTCCTGGGCGGAGACATTCTACCCGATGACCTGCCCGGAACCTCCACATTGTGGCGATGCTGGTATGCCCTACGGGCATATAAGAACGGGTATTTTCGAAAAATCGTAGTTGCCGGATCTCATGTGAGCCATGGGATGCGCGAGATTCTGACCGCCGAAGGAGTACCTGCTCCGATGGTGATCGAGGAGAATGCGTCCACCTCGACGCATCAGAATGCGGTTTACGTGGCCCGCCTTCTCGCCGGGGATCACGGCACGAAAGTCCTTCTCACCAGCGACTATCATATGTTCCGCGCAGCGCGAGCTTTTCGAAAATCAGGTCTCGACGTGCTGCCCCGGCCTATACCTGACGCGGACAAACGCGCCACACGGGTACTGATGCGCTGGCCCGTGTTTCTGGACGAGGGGATGGAAACCGCCAAAATCGCGTACTACTTCGTCCGCGGATGGATATAACAGGCGTGACCCACACGATGGCACTCACGGTATTCGCGATTTGCGCCATACTGCTGGCGTACGTCCTGTTCGGCTATCCGCTGCTCCTTTCGTGTTTGGCGCATGCATATTCGAGGCCGATTCGTCGGAGCTTTGAGCCGCGTAGGGTCACAGTTCTGCTCGCCGTACATAATGGCGAACCGTGGATTCGCGCGAAGCTGGAATCGCTTCTCGCGCTGGAGTATCCGGCCGATCTGGTTCAAATCCTGGTGATTTCAGACGGTTCGACAGACGGAACCGAAACGATCGCCCGAGAATTCGCGCCGCGCGGTGTTGAATTGATCCGGATTCCCAGGGGCGGCAAGGCCCGTGCTTTAAATACCGGTCTGGCCCTCGCCACGGGAGAAATCCTGGTTTTAACGGATGTCCGCCAGGCGTTAGCGCCCGACAGCTTTCAGCACCTGATCGCCTGTTTTGGCGACCCCAGCGTCGGAGTGGTGAGCGGAGAACTGATCATCCGGGATGGTCGAACACTCGAGGAAACCACTGTAGGGCTGTACTGGCGTTACGAAAAACACATCCGTAGGAATCTCAGCCGACTTGACTCGGTCCCCGGGGCTTCCGGGTGCCTCTATGCGATCCGGCGGGACTTGGCCGTTTCCCTGCCACCCAACACATTGCTGGATGATGTTTATTTGCCGTTGGCTGCCTTCTTCCGCGGCTATCGCATTGTCTTTGAGGAGCGTGCCCGGGCATTCGACATTCCTGTTGCACTCCGATCGGAGTTTCGCAGGAAAGTCCGGACGCAGGCCGGTGTTTTTCAGCTTCTCCGAGATTACCCGCAACTCCTCACATCCTCAAACCGCATGCGGTTCCACTTCGTCTCGCATAAACTCGGACGTCTCATTCTGCCGTACCTGCTGCTGGGAATGGCTCTCTCGAGCTTCTGGTTCCCGGATCCCTGGCGCCAAATGCTTCTTTCCGGGCAAGCCGTTGTATACGGCGTCAGCCTCTTGGATCTGTGGATGCCCGATCGGTTTTTCCTGAAGCGGTTGTCTTCGCCTCTGCGCACGTTTTTCACGCTTTCAATTTCTGCGTTTTTCGCGTTGTCAATCTTCTTTGTCCCGACGTCCACTCTGTGGCAGCCTGCGATCCAGCCGAGCCGCCCGCAGGATCAGGCCGGATCACCCGGATAAATTGGGTGCCGGCAAAAAGAACCTGCTGAAAGCGCTCGAAGATCGTCCCGCGGTTTGCCGCCGCGGCCGCTATTCTCCGCGCACGATCGGCATGCGCCATCCCGTCCCGAACGCCCGGGACGTGACCTTCAGAACCGGGGCTGCCTGCTTTCGCTTGAATTCTGCGACTCGCACCATGCGCAGCACCCGCTGCACGGTCTGTTCGTCAAAGCCCCGCGCAACGATCTCTTCTGCCGATTGACAGTGCTCCACGTGGAGTTCCAGAATCTCGTCCAGCACGTCATAGGGAGGCAGACAATCCTGGTCCGTCTGGTTCGGCCGCAATTCCGCCGAAGGAGGCTTGGTCAGAATCGCTTCCGGGATATCAGCGCTTCGCCGGTTGCGCCAACGTGCAACGCGGTACACCATGGTCTTCGGAACGTCACCGATCACCGCCAGCCCGCCGTTCATATCCCCGTACAGAGTGCAGTACCCCACCGCCAGCTCGGATTTATTGCCGGTGGTCAGCAGTAAGGAACCGAATTTATTCGAAAGAGCCATCAGCAGATTGCCCCGGATGCGCGACTGGATGTTTTCCTCGGTCACATCGACTGCCCGGCCGCGAAACACATCGGCGAGCACGCAATCATACGTGCGCATGATGTCGCTGATGGGCAACTTAACCGTCTCAATTCCGAGGTTCCGCGCCAATTCCTCCGAATCGTCTACGCTCCCCTCGCTCGAATAACACGAAGGCATCAGCACTCCGACTACATTTCGGCTGCCCATCGCGTCAGCCGCAATGGCCGCGGTCACCGCCGAGTCGATTCCGCCCGAGAGGCCCAAAAGCACCTTGGAAAACCGCGTCTTAACAGCATAGTCGTGGACCCCCAGCACGAGCGCGTTCCAGATCTCCCCTTCTTCGCCGAAATCGTCTTCGGCAATGCTGCCTGCGCCGGCCGCCAGGTCGACTACCAGCACGTCCTCGCGAAATCCCGCGGCCCGCCCTATCAGTTGCCCCCGAGAATCGAAGGCGCAGCTCCGCCCATCAAAAATCAAATCGTCATCCCCACCCACCTGGTTGACATAAGCCAGCGGCGTCCCGTACTTCTGCGCCATGTGGCCGAGCATCCGCTCGCGCAGCTGTTGCTTGCCGGCGGTAAACGGAGAAGCCGATAGGTTCACGATCGCGTGCACATCCGCCTTCGATAGAACCTCGATCGGGTCGCGGTGATACCGCCGGCGCGACCAAAAATCGCGGTCGTTCCAAACGTCTTCGCAAATGCTGATTCCCACCCTCCGTCCGTTGCACTCCAGAATCTGTGGTCCACAGCCTGGTTCAAAGTACCGATCCTCGTCGAAAACGTCGTACGTAGGCAGAAGCGTTTTGTGAAACACTTGCCCTACCATGCCCTTCTGCAGCAATACCGCGCTGTTGAACAGCGGCCGGCCCATTTCCGCGGTATTGGGTGTAGCGACTCCGACCAACAGCGGTGGTCCACTCGACAATTCGGAAGCGATCTGCTGCAGCATCTCCCCGCTCCGCCTCACGAAACCCCGGCTCATCAGGAGGTCCCGGGGTAGATAGCCCATCAGCGCTAACTCGGGAGTGACCACCAGGTCGGCGCCCGCCGCCTGTGCGGTACGGACACCGCGGACGATCAATGCGGCGTTACCCGTGAGATCGCCTGCCGTCGGGTTCATCTGCAGAAGCGCCAGCCGCAATGAAATCACCTCTAGAACGAGTTTAGCCAATCGTCAGAATCCGTTCCCGTGCGGCACCGCGCCGGCGATTTCTACTTTCCCAACAGAGCATGCAAATTATCGAGTTTTTACTGGATGGTGCTTCGATTATCATGGAGTGAACGATGGGTTCAAAACCGGCAATCAAAAGGATACGAGAGATTACGGCGACCAATGGCGATTTGGCTCCTCCAGTCAAGAGCCTGACCGAGTTGCGCATAAAGCTGTTCGCCGATGGGGCGGACAAAACAGCCATCCTCGATCTCTATGGCAATCCCCTGATCCAGGGCTTCACGACGAATCCGACGCTCATGCGGAAGGCCGGCATCTCCGATTACCAGGCCTTCGCGAAAGAGATTCTGTGCGCTATTCCTGATCGGCCCATCTCCTTCGAAGTGTTCGCTGATGATTTTCCGGAGATGGAGCGGCAAGCCCATCTCATTGCCGGCTGGGGTCCGCAGGTGTACGTAAAGATTCCGGTCACCAACACCCGTCGGGAGTCCTCGTGCGCTCTCATCCGGCGGCTGGCCCGAGACGGCGTGAAGTTAAATGTCACTGCACTCCTCACTCTCGAGCAAGTGGCCGCAGTCACCGAGGCTTTAGCGGATGGTCCGCCGTCCTGCGTCTCGGTGTTTGCGGGTCGAATCGCAGACACGGGGCGCGATCCCGTGCCGATCATGGGAGCCGCTGTCGACATCCTCCAGCCTCACCCGCAAATCGAACTCATCTGGGCAAGTCCCCGCGAGTTGCTCAATGTCTTTCAGGCGGATGCGATCGGCTGCCATATAATCACGGCGACCTCGGACATTCTCAAGAAATTATCTTTGATCGGCAGAGATCTCGATTCCTATTCGCTCGAGACAGTCAAAATGTTCTTTGACGACGCTAAGACTTCCGGTTTTCTCCTCTAGAACTTCGTGCGCGTGACGCGAAGTTGCGCACATCCTGAAGGAGAACATGAGTGGCCTCGGACACTGCGCGTAACGGAGTTGCGCGTAACCATACGATCTGTGCACGAGTGTGTGACGCCACGATGCTACATTGAAAATCGACCATCGGTCGGGGCGTCTCAAAATGTGTGGAATCGCAGGATTTGTCACGGTCGAGCCATGCCGGCCGCAAAGATCCGTCCTGGAGCAGATGACGGATGCTCTGCGCCACCGCGGTCCGGATGAGTCCGGCTTCTACCAGGACGTTCATGCCTCTCTGGGCCACCGGCGTTTGAGCATCATCGATCTCGCCGCCGGTCACCAACCGATGGCGAATGAAGACGAGACGCGCTGGATCGTTTACAACGGAGAAATTTTCAATCACACAGACCTGCGTCCCGCGTTAGAGCGCGCCGGCCACCGATACGCCACCCGGTGCGATACCGAAACCGTCCTGCACGCGTACGAAGAATATGGGCCGGAGTGCGTGCAGCGTTTTCGGGGAATGTTCGCTTTCGCGATTTGGGACGAGGCCGCCCGCAAACTCTTCTGCGCGCGCGACCGGCTGGGCAAGAAGCCGCTCTATTACTACTGGGATGGCCGGCTCTTCGCCTTCGCCTCTGAGATTAAAGCCCTCCTGAAGCATCCGGGCATTTCCCCGCGGCTGGAAGAATCGCTCCTGCCCGAATACCTCGCGTTCGGATACGTAAGCGAAGAGCGAACACTCTTTGCGGGTATTCGCAAGCTGATGCCGGGCCACTATCTCGTTTTGGATCTCGCATCCGCAGGGCCGGCGCCGGAAATCCGCCAGTATTGGGACGTTCCCACCCCCGACGCGCCTGAAGAACGCGATGACGCCTCCTGGATCCGGGAGTGCCGCGAGCTGCTCGAAGAGACCGTTCGGATGCGCCTGATGAGCGACGTACCGCTCGGCATGTTTCTCAGTGGCGGCGTAGATTCGAGCACGATTGCCGCTATCATGAAGCGGCAATTCGATGGACCGGTGAAGACGTTCGCGGTCGGCTATCAGGAAGAGCGCTATAGCGAGTTGGCCTACGCCGCTCACGTCGCGCGCAGCATCGGGACCGAGCACCACGAGGTGGTGGTCGGGATGGAAGATTTCTTCAATGTCCTGCCTCAATTGATCTGGCATGAAGATGAGCCGATTACGTGGCCTTCCAGCGTGTCGCTCTACTTCGTATCCAAGCTTGCCTCGGAACAGGTGAAAGTCGTGCTCACAGGTGAGGGCAGCGATGAACTGTTCGCCGGATACGCCAGGTATCATTTCTACGCCTGGAACCGTCGGTGGCTCCCCCTGTACCTCCTGGCACCCGCCGCGTCGCGGCAGTGGATTCGATCGCGGCTGCGAAGCACGAATCTGGTAAAGGCCGAGTTGCGCCGGAAGCTGCAGCACACGTTTCTCGGACGCGGCGCCGACCTCGAGTCACTCTATATCGACAACTTCTATTCGGCCCTCTCCGCTCCGGACCAGGCGCATCTATTTCCCGGGCTTCCCGCCGGATCGCCATACGAAAACTTCCGCCGTTACTGGGACTCGCGCCACGGCAGCTCGCTGCTGTCGCGGATGCTTTATGCGGACCAAAAGACGTACCTGGTTGAGTTGCTCATGAAACAGGACCAGATGAGCATGGCAACCTCAATTGAAAGCCGCGTTCCGTTCCTCGATCACGAGTTTGTCGAGTTCGCGACGCGGGTGCCCGATCACCTCAAAATTCGCAATGGAGTAGGCAAATACATCGTCAAGAAGGCGATTGAAGGCCTCCTCCCTCGCGAAATCATTTATCGAAAGAAGATGGGGTTCCCCACGCCGCTGCAAAACTGGCTGCTCGATCCCCGCGCCGAGACGGTTTACCGCGCATTGATGGACCGCGAGGGTTTGTTGGCTCCGTACGTGGATCGCGGAGCGGTTGAACGCCTCATTGGGCGGCACAAGTCGGGTCTCGAAGACGGCACCACCGCAGTTTGGCGATTGCTCAACCTTCAACTCTGGGGGGACATCTTCCTTACGGGGAGGCGTGACCAGCACTCCGAAGGACTTTTCGCCGACGCCCGCTCCGCCGTCTAGCTTACCGTTCCCGTCCTCATTCCGTGCGATCAGCCATTTAATCTAAACGGGACGTCTTGCCGCGAAGCATTCTGTTCACTCGTTCGGCTTCCCGCGTTAGAAAAAGTTAGCCGATGAATATCCCGTTTTGTCAGCATCGTCTCTGAATGGGCGCATGCTATCATTGGCGCGTCCTTTGGCAGGACGACGCAGGATGCCTCAGCAGAAGACCTTTTCCCGCGCTGCCCGCGATGCCGTGCGGGGCATGCGGGTTCATCAGTGGCTTAAAAACGTTCTTGTTTTCGTCCCAGCCGCGACAGCACACCAGATTTTGCATCCAGAGGTTCTTTCCAGAGTCTTCCTGGCATTCTTCAGTTTTTCTGTCTGCGCTTCCTCTGGTTATTTGATCAATGATTTGCTCGACCTCAAGGCCGACCGCCAGCATCCATCGAAACGTAGCCGGCCGTTCGCCAGTGGGGCGCTCTCGCCGGCCTTCGGCATCAGCGTGGCGCTTCTGCTGTTTTTGACAGCCGTGGGCTTCGGCAACCTCGTTTCACCGCATTATGTCTTGTTTCTTCTCGGGTATCTCGCCTTGACCCTGGCCTACAGCCTTCTCCTGAAGACAATGCTACTGATCGACGTCTTCCTTCTCGCGTTTTTCTACACGTTCCGCATCCTGCTCGGAGGCGAGGCCGCCGGCGTCCGGGTTTCCTTCTGGCTGGCCGCATTCTCGACCTTCTTCTTCTTCAGCCTGGCAATGGTGAAGCGCTTCAACGAACTCACAATTCTAGTGAAGCATCAGGCCGGAGGTGCGTCGCGCCGGGATTACCGCATTGAGGACCTGGGCATGCTCGCGATGTGGGGGACCGCCAGCGGATGCGCGTCGGTAGTCGTGCTTGCGCTCTACATCAATAACGAAGACGTGACGCGGTTCTACCATCACCCCGCCTTTCTCTGGCCTGTCTGCCTCGCCGTCCTTTTCTGGCTTAACCGGCTATGGATGCTGGTGAACCGCCGCGAACTGGCATACGATCCGATCGTTTTTGCGTTGCGGGACCCGGCCAGCTATGGAGCCGCTCTGCTCTCCGCAATTTCAGTCTTTCTCGCGCTCTAGTCACGGCTCTGAAGCCGAAGTTCGAGGTAGACGCCTCCGGCAAGCACCGGAACCCGTTCCAGCATCCGCTCCAGACGCTTCATCCAAAATGGGGGAGCGGTAATGAAGGGAGGAACCAGGAAGAGGTGTCCCTCTGCAACCGCGCGCCACCCCTCTTGTTCCGCACAATGCCGGAACGGCCGTGGCCAGAAATTCCGTTCTCCATAACCGAGCCCCTGTCTGAGAAACGAGTACGGATTCTTGGCGTTGGGCTCCAGGGCCAGCCATCGGCAGCCCGATGCTGCCAGACGGTGGGCGGCTTCCACGGCCCCCTCATAAGATGGCAGGTGGTGTAGCACGTCATTGGACAGCACGACCAGGGCGCCTCCCTCGTTCGCCCGGCCCGCTTCGTCGAGCGTGCGCACAACGTATCGAACATTTTCGGGCGCCGTAATGCGGGCGTACTCCACGTAGCCCGCGATCGGTTCGATCCCGACAAAAGAAAGGGATGGAAAGCGCCTCCCCAGGCTGTTGAGGAGCTTGCCTGTCCCCGACCCGATCTCGAGGACGAGCGCGTTGGCCGGCAATTGGTAGCGAATCAACCGAGCCGATATGAACGCCTCACGCCTCGTATTCAGCCAGCACGTGCGCAGGCGGTCATAGTATTCGGGATTCTCATCGTAGTGAGAATTAAACCGGCCAAGTGAAGCGGTCCGATGGCTCACCTGGCTCATTTGACTGCCTCACAGGGCTGCACGTGCTTTTCAAAATCCACTTGCTTGCATGCGAACTGGTTTCCGCAGGGCGGCACCTGTCCAAACCAGGTACACGGCTGGCACGGCAGATCGCCCCGGCGCACCACGCGGCTGCCCGGCGCGAGAGCCGCCCACTTCCGCTCTCTTCCGCTCGTGAATACGCCTGTCACCGGGATTCCGTAGTACGAAGCAATGTGCAGGAAGCCCCCGTCGACGGTAAGGACCTCTTCAGACCTGGAGATGAGCCCGCACAACTCGCTAAAGCTGCCTTCGAATACTTCAGCGCGCCCGTCGAACCGCGCCTCCAGACGCCGCGCCAGCAGCCGGTCGTTTTCCGAGGAGGCAATCCAAAACGTTCTTCCGTCGCTCCAGCGCTCGATAAAGCTCGTCCAGGCGTCTTCCGAAAATGCGCGCGACTCCGACTGTAGGCCGCTCAGACCGACGACGGGTCTTTCGCTCGCTAAGACGCTCCGGGTACGCCGGGGCACCGGGGCGGCCGGGAAATGGCCGAGCCGCAGCGCCGACGCGAGCAAATGGCGGAAGGCGGTCACCTCGTGGGTTCCATCCGGATCGTAGGCAACCCGGAGGTGCGCCCACCGAGCAGCGCGATTCGTCTCAAAGCACGTGAGTTCCGCGTCCCGGGCGCACGCCAGCAGAGCGGTTGCCTGGGAGAGTCCGAAGCGCTGTTCAGAGTTAATCACCGTCGAAAATCGCCCGGCGATCCAGCAGTGCTGCCCAACCATCCCCTCGTCATAGCAGAAGTAGTCCAGACCCAGATGCCTGGCCCATGCGCTGGAGCGCCGCTCGATAGCCCACAAGAAGTTGCTGAGATCGCAGCCTAGTTCCTCGGCCGCGATGCACAGAAGGATCAAATCGCCCATACCGCCAGGCCTCAGGATCAACGGGCGCGGATCCCGTTGGCGAAAGCCCATGATGCAGGAACCGGCCTTTGCTACCCCGGCCGCAGGGTTCCACAAAAACCGGTCGAGCCGTTTGAGCGCCGAAGGGTTCATTTCCGAGCCCGTCCGTATTCTACGGGTGAGTGCAAACAAACTACAGCTATTCCAGGGATATGAGAGATTCGCTAATTTTGGTTAGCGGCATTTGTGAGCGGGGCGAGCCGGGGCGGTCTCCTGTCGGGCTCTAGAATCCAGACTCGGCGGTCGCGGAAGTACTCCAGCAATTCCCGATTCTCCGCCGGTCCCATGTCGCGAGCCCACACCACGGATGCACTGTCAATCTCCGCCTCGTTATAAACCCATTCGTTGTTGGGGTCGTGGGTGGGGGCATAGCGAACCAGCACCAGGTGCTTGTCCCCCAACTCTCGTAAATCATGCAGGATGCCGGCGCGCTCCATGTTCCCGGGGCCGTTGGCATACCAGGTCAGCGGCCACTCGCCCACTACGATGTGCAACGGGTTTGCCGCCAATCGAACCAGCAGCATCAGAACGCAGACCACCGGAATCGCGCGAACCATGGACCGCCCCACCAGCCTGCCCCGCCATTCGATCACGCGGACATACCGCATGGCCTGCACCAACAGTCCGAAGCTCAAGGCCGTCATCGGCGCAGCGTAGTGCGGCGGAAGCGTGTAGATCACTCCCAGAAAGCCTGCCCACAGGATCGCGCCGGCGATCCACAGGAAGCGAACGCGCCGGTTCCTGAGTAACCACGGCAGGGCGAGTAGGAGCGGCAGGGAGAAGACCGGGCCCAGAAAAAAGACCCAAAAATCAGCGCACTTTTGGATGAACCGGCTGACGAGGCCGGCCCGGAGACGCTCACGGAAGAACTTCACGTCACGGGTGACGTAGAAATCGTGAAACACTTCGTGGCGATAATGTGGTTCCGGCCGCAATGGCTCCCACGCAAAACTCGGAATCACGGCATAAGTATTCCGATTTAAGCTGTGTGGCAGCATCCATGGGTTGCCGGTCACCCGGCGGTCGTAGTCCAGAATGAAAATACCCGCCAGCGCCAGCACCGCGACAGCTGGCGCAAGCGACGAAATCCATTGCCTCGGCGGGATCCAGACCAACAAAGCAACAGCCACCGGGAGGCACAGGAGCATTCCTTCAAACGGCCGGCTGCACGCCAGAAGCGCCACCCCGAGCCCGAGCCAGAGCCCATTTACGGCCGCCGGCGACCGTCGCAACCGAGGCAGAGCACCGAGGACGAGCGCTCCCCCGAGAGCCGCAACTGCCCCGCCCCAGTAGCTGTTCGCCCAATAGCTCACTACGCCCAGCCGGAGCGCTGCCATCACTCCGCCCAGCAGTGCCCATCCGGGAGAGAACCAGCCTTGCAGCATCCAACAGATCGCCGCCGACATCAGACCGATGCTGAGCAAAACACCGAGCCATGGCGTGCCTCCGAATGGCTGCGGAATCGCCAGGAACAAGCCTTGCGCCGGAGGTTCCATCGAGGCGTACGTGGGCTGCTGAAGTATGTGAAAACTCTCGAAATGTACCCACATCGGATGCGGCGGGTTGGAAAATCTGCCGTGCGCGAACGTGTTCCCGGCCAGCAGGTGACTATACTCGTCATGAACATCGGGTTGGCGGATTGGCATCATGGGCAACAGCATGAGCCGCAACATTACCGGTAATAACCCAACGGCACACACGGCGGCCTTCCTCCGCCGCGCCAGGCTCCCCAGACGACGCTCTGTTCCGGCAAACCACCCCGACCCCACGGCAGGCGCGACAACGGCAATCGCAAGTGCCACCGCCGTGACGCCGTACTCGATCAGGATCAATGGGAAAAATCGATAAAGCTGTTGGAGAAGGACAGTAAAACTCATGCCGGCACAAGCCCGCAGCCGCTATTCTTGTATGTTCATGGGCGGACTACCAGATTTGCGAACGGCAGGTTGCGATTGCTATCCGGGGATAACCCTGCCGGTCGCAACCGTCCAACAGGGAACATTTCTGAGGTCCGAAGGGCAGACCTACGATCTATGACACTTCGCGAATATCTGAACGCCTCGAGCACGCTTTTGCGGTTGAGCGGAGAAAACATGCGCCAGGAGGTGGTCGACCGGGCGGTGGAGATCATCGTCGCCGCACTTTCCACCGGCAAACCGCTGCTGATCTGCGGAAATGGGGGATCCGCCAGCGATGCAATGCACATTTCGGGCGAGCTGGTGGGGCGCTTCCTGCAAGAGCGGCGGCCGCTAAAGGTCATTTGCCTTTCCGCCAACACCGCCCTGCTGACGGCCTGGAGCAATGATTACCACTACGACACAGTCTTCGCTCGGCAAGTTGAGGCATATGGCGAGCGGGGGGCGGTTTTGCTAGGCCTCAGCACATCCGGTGAATCGAAAAACGTCCTTGCCGCCTTCGAACAGGCGCGCAAAATGGGGATGATCACGATTGCGCTGACCGGCGAGGGCGGCTCCCTCACGGGCTTAGCCGATTGCGTCCTAGCTGCGCCGTCCCGCAGCACGCCGCTAATCCAGCAGGTGCATATCTGCATCTATCACTACTTGTGCCAGAAGATTGAAGAGCGGTTCGCGTGACGCGGTACGGCTTTCGAGCGATGCGAAACCCATCGGTAGTTGATGTGTCTTGAGCTACCTGCGGAGCGGAGGCTTCTCACCGATCGTAATGAGGTATTCGCCAAGCGGAAAATCGCGATCGAAGCGCCGTAGCAGCGGTATAAGGGCGCCTGGCGTATTGTTTTGCGAAATCATCCCCGTTCGTACCGACAGCCGCACCGTCATCCCGTTCTCCTCGAGCAGGCGGCGAAGGTAACCAGAGTGCGACTTCAACGAGGCTCGCTCGGCCTTAACGACCATTCCGAACAGAAACATGACGGGGTTGTTGCGGTTCGGTTCAATCAAAACTACCCATCGCTTCGACGCCCGGCCCATCTCCGCTACAACTTGCGAGGGCCGGTCGACGTGGTGAAGAACGTTCGCTTCGAAGGTCACGTCGAAACTCGCGTTGGCGACCGGGAGAGCGGCAACGTCAGCCTGAATCAGACCCCTGCACGGATTCTCTTGAAGCATCCTCGCGCTGAAATCCACTCCGGCGACGGAACGCGATCGCTCGCGTAAATAGAACGTGAACACTCCATTTCCGCAACCTACATCGAGGACAGATGACTCGGCTAATGGAACTAACCTTTCAATAAAGTCGAGCTTCGGCAGCGCATAAGCAGCGAGCACCCTGTCGCCCGGCTGCCTATATTTGGCCGATTCAAAATACTTCGATTGCTGCTTGTAGTTGTCGGACCGAGTCAGTACAGTGTTCATGGATTCGGAAACCCCGTTGAAAGTGATCCGCTAAGTTATGCTGGCGTATTGACGGATCCGGAAGCAACAGCGGCGTGAGACGGCCGCAGGTCGGTCTCGAGGAGGAAGTTCAGATAATAGAGCCGCGCCGCCACCATGTTCAAGCACCAATCCACGACTCGAGTTGCCGAAAGAATCAGAGCGATAGACATGCAGAAAGTCATGGCGACATAGTGTGACCAGTGCGCGTATGTCCCGCCAGTGACCACTCGCTCAATGATGCTACTGATGACGAAGGCCAGACCCACAAGCGTCAGCAACGCTGGAACACTCCAGAACCATCGCCCCTGGAAGAATTTCGTCGTCCAACCGCGGTCCGAGCCGCGAACTTCCCCGGACAGGGCAATCGACGCGATCCGGTCTGTGAGATAACCGGCCGAAACCAGCAGACATGCCGCGGTGCAGCAAAGCTCGGATATCAAAAAGCGGTAGATCATCCAGGACAGCAGTGTCCGGTGCTGCAGATAATAAATCGATGGAGGCAGCATCAGTACCGCGGCGAAAGCGGTGAGTAGGACGGCCGCGAGTCCCAGTGGCCGCGCGGGACGATAGAGCAACGCAGCTTCCAGAATGACCTTCAAGAACCTCATTCCGTCCTTGATCACCCGCAGTTTCGACTCGCCGGCGCGCTCTTCGTACTTCATGTCGATTTCGGTGATCTTTAGCTGATCGCTCAGCATCGACCGGGCGCTCATCGCGGGCGTGAAGTGCAGCCCGTCGGGAAGCGGGAATAACTTCGGCAGCGCGGAGCGGCGCACGACTCGCATTCCGGACGCCGTGTCCCGAACCCGATTGGAAGAGAATACCGTCAAGAGCGCTGCGAAAATCGTGTTGCCGACTCGGCGGATCAGCGGCATCTGGCTGTTTTCATTCAGCCGGCAGCCAAGCACGACGTCTGCACCTTCGGCGGCGAGGCACTGGCAGAGCGGAGCGAAGAACTGTGGATCACAGGTCCCATCCGCATCCAGGAATCCGAGAACGTCCGCATCCGACTGACGCCACGCTTCCTTTATTGCCGCTCCGTATCCCTTATTCTCCGGAAAGACAATGAGCCGGATCTGATCTTGATAACGGCTGGCGATCTCAACCGTGCGGTCGGTAGAACCGTCGCTTACCACCGTGATGTCAACATCGGTAACAGGAGAGTTTTCGCAAATGTATGCCCTCGCTTCCAGCGAGCGACAAATAATCTTTTCAATACTTTCCTCTTCATTGAGCGCGGGGATCGCAATGAGAAGTTTCACATGACCTCCCGGGACTGCTGCGTCTAGTCGTGGTCTTCGCTCAGTGTAATCAAGACTGAAGACTCGATCTGTCACGACGCTCCGGAATCGCACGAATTATTGCCGCTACCTGGACGCGGACGTACACTGCGTCCGGAGCACCGCCGTTACGCCACGATCAGTAGAATTCCTGAACTGTCATAAATCGTACAACCTTGGTCGGGACAGCGGCCCTGGTATTCGCGTTAGTGTCACCGCTGTGATACAGAAAGTACGTGGCTACATCGGCGTATGTGGTTGAGCGTGCATCACGTAAGGTGACCTGGCGATTCGGTGGTTGGTTCAACGAGTGGTTTAGGGTCCTCGAACGTTTGTCCCGGCGCAAACTGCTTACTTGCCTGTTGGTCGGCGCTTTCCCGATTGCGATCCGCCTAGCCGCACTCCCGATGATTCCTTTCCCATATCCGCACGAGCATGACGAGTTCAGTTATTTGCTGGCTGCGGATACCTTTGCGAGCGGTCGGCTAACCAACCCGCCTCACCCTATGTGGGTGCACTTTGAGACGTTTCATGAGAATTTTCAGCCCACGTACATGTCCAAATACCCTCCTGCGCAGGGTTTGTTCCTGGCGCTCGGCCAAAAGGTTTTTGGGCATCCGGGATACGGCGTCCTACTGAGTTTCGGTCTTATGTGCACGTGTCTGTGCTGGATGCTACAAGGCTGGGCGCCACCAGTATATGCGCTGCTGGGGACACTCGTCGGCATGAGCCAGATCGGCATCTTCGGGTATTGGATGAACTCGTATTGGGGTGGGGCCGTTGCCGCAGCGGGCGGATGTCTGCTCTTAGGCTCCTTGCCGCGGCTAATTACCGGCTCTCATGCGCTGACAGGAATTGCCGGCTCGCTTGGTGTGGTCATTCTTGCCAACAGCCGTCCGTATGAAGGCCTTGCTCTAACGGCCGCCGTTGCGGCCGTCCTGATCTGGTGGATATGCCGGACGCGCAGACTGCTAGATTTGTTGACCGCGCGGCGCGTTGTAATTCCGTTCCTCGCGGTCAGTTCAACCGCAGCAATCGCTATGGGCTATTACAATTACCGGGTTACGGGCAAGCCGTTTCTGCTTCCGTACACGGTGAACGATCGAACCTACGCGCCGGTTCGGCCGCTTTATTTGATACCTCCTGCACAACCTGCTCCCACTTACCGGCATGAAATGATTCGCAAGCTGTGGATGGAGTGGTACGCCCCCTATTATTACAGAACGCGCAAAAATCCCTTACGCCTATTTTTTGGAATGCTGGGATTTACGGAGATTTCCCGCTTCTATTGTTCGTCACTTCTGGCGTTTGCGTTCGCGATTGGCGCCCTGCTTACACGAGGCCGGAAACTCAGGGTGGCCCTGCTGATTTTGTTAGCATTCTGCTGCGCTCTGTGGTTGGAAATCTTGCTGGAACCGCACTACGCTGCACCAGCACTCGGAGTTCTGTTCATTCCGGCAATCTATGGGCTGCGTCTTCTCCGCCTCAAAGCAGGAAACCTCGGCCCCGCCTTGCTGATTCTTTTTGTTGGGGTGAGCTTTGCAGCGGGTACCTTCGAGGGAATTCGACAAGTGCGCGAGCAAGCCCCTGCTCCCCGACAGACAATAGAACGCAGCTTGATGTCTCACGGAGGCCGGCATTTGGTCATCGTGCGCTACGCTCCAACTCACAACGTCCATGATGAATTCGTATTCAATCGTGCCAACATCGACGCGTCGCCCATTGTTTGGGCGAGGGACATGGGCGACTCAGGAAATACCGAGTTAATCATGTATTATAAGAGCCGTCAGGCTTGGCTTCTTACTCCGGACACTAGCCCAATGTCTCTGACGCCTTACTCGTCCCGGCTGGCACGCTGAAGTGTAGCTCTCTGGACGCGATTCGATTCTCCGAGCTCTATCGGATGCAGTGAGGAAGAACGTCTACTTTTTACCTTCCGCTAGCGCCGATGTTCGAATTCAAAAGCCGAGTTTTCACGTCATATAGGACTTCGTTGCCGTTGAACTCCCGTAGAGTGATCAGTGCTCCGTCATCCCGTAATTTGTTCAGCAGCCAGCCAAACGGCTCTCCCTTCCGCTGAATCACGAAAAAGCGCGGATTGCTGGCAACGAACGCGGCATAGCGCCGTATGTTCAATTGAGCTACTCGTGCCAATCGTTCGTGTGTCAGGTCGACAGAGTCCGTTTTTACATAGCGCAATGCCAACGCCGGCTCAGCGATATAGGTCAAGCGCGTGGCAAGCTCAGCAGGTGCATAAAAAGTCGTCTCCAGAAACTCGTTTGGTCCGGACATGACAATGGGCCACGATTCCGACGAGATCTCCCGGCTTAGGTGAATTGCTTTTGGCATCTCACGAAACCGAAATTGCCATCGTTCAAGCAACGCAAATTGAGCAGCGGCCAGCAAAACACAAACAGTCGCAACCGTCCGATCTCGCGCCGCGAGATAGGCCGCTCCGAGTGCGATTCCGATTACGCCAACAATCGCGTACCGTGGCACGAATGCCCCGGTCCGCAAACCGGCCACAACATACAACACCGGAAGGGCCGCAAAAGAGATCACGAGAGCGAGTTCCGGCGCGGATTGCGCTACGAGCGGCTTCTGCGTAGAAGTGTCATTCTGGCGAAAAAGGAGCGCCAGTCCGGTCAAGAACAGGCCAACTCCTATCATCCAGGCGGGCTCGAGCAGGATCAAATAGAATTCGCCCAGGGAACCGAGCGGTGTCACGGGCGCCCAGAAAACCTGCCAGGAACCGCGCAAGCTGCGGATAATTGGATATTCGACTGCAAGCGGGATCGCCGCGAGCGCCAACGCGCTCCACATCGCCAGATCCGCCTTATGATTTATGCACCAGCGGATTACTTCCGCTACTCCTAAGGGGATCAAAATGAAAGTTCCGAAATAGCTGACAGAAACGGCCAACGTCGCAGTTGCCCAAAGCAAAGGGACCGTCCAGTAGCGGGCCGTTCCGTCGGCCGCGGCCTGCCAGCACAATATACTTCCGGCGGTGGCGCCCACCAGTAGACCATACGGCCTCGCATCATAAGCATAGGCGCCCGACCCTAGTAGGAAAGGCAAGAGCATCGCGAATAGGCCGCAAACTCGGGAACCGCGCCGCGCGATGAAAACGTACAAGCATAACCCGGCAACCCACATGCCGACTATTGACGGTAAGCGCAGGCCCAGAGCGCTACCCGTCCTCCCCGCAAGCCCAGCGAGAAAGTAAAACAGCGGAGGCTGGCCGTCGGTGCCTGCTTTCAGAGCACGAATCAGATCCGCCGGACGCAATGCGACGAGAAATCGCGTGATGATCTCGTCGGTCCACAGGGGCTTCGTTGCGGCGATCTTGAATATCGACACCAAGTAAAAAGCCGTGATAACGGCAATGCCCCAAGCAGCGCGCTGCTCTAGCATGTCGTGAATCAATAAGAGAGTGCCGCTGAGACGCGAAGCCGACCGGGACCTTTCGACGGCGTAACCTTTCAACTCTGTTCCTCCGGATTACGGGTGCGCGCCATGGCGCCGAACAACGCTGATACACTGCCGCACGCTTCAGCAGTCTGGATTAGGGAGTAGACGCGACGAGCACTGCCATGAGAGAGGTTCCGATAAGGTGTTGTGGTATCGACTCACAACGCGACAGGCTCAGGAGCAACCCGTTTACGATTCGGCCGCGTTCGCTGAAGCCGCTCGAAATCACGTTTTCGGGCGAATGAACCTGCATCCATATCTTCCGTGCGAGGAGTAGTGGCAGCATTGGAAGCCCCCAGTAGGTCCACTTAAGAACAGACATTCCAATCCGCTTGGCCACCCGGCGTAGACCGGCAATGTCGTACCTGCGGAAGTGACCGGCCGCCTCGTCGTATCTGGACCACAGAACCCGAATTGCCGGTACGTTAATCAGAATCCTGCCGCCGGGGGCGACGTGATACCGGATCGCATTCAGAAAGTCGTCCTCGTGTTCCAGATGCTCCAGAACATCGAAGAGGAACACGTTATCGAAACGGGCGGCATACTCCGGATGTCGTTGAAACACGTCGTAGCAGCATACCGGGCTCATGCGGCTGGTATTTTGTTTCAGAGCCACTTCATTCAGATCGAACCCGGTCACCGGAACGCCATACGCATCTTCTACCTGGCGCTGCAGCAGACCGTTTCCGCATCCGACGTCGGCTAGGGAAGAGGCCTCGCGAATCCACTTGCCGGCCAGGCTCTGCAAAACTTCAAAACGGCGCTGTACCCAAAAGTGACCTGTGTTGGCGACCCCGTACCAATCGTCCCCCATACTCACCAGTGAGGTAGCCGATATATATTGAATTCTTCCAGTAGTAGCTGGGCTCATCGTACGGCCACGCTCCCGATTTGCGGGTACTCCGGCAGGTAGACAGTCGAATACGCCGCATCAACACGTCGAAGGTCGCCCGCCACCGACGCGACAATCGCCGTCGGTCTTCGCTTGATTTCATGCAGGAGCACGATCAGGTACTCTCCTACGATCCCTAAACAGAGGAATAACCCACTAATCGTGAACGAAAGAAAAACGAGTACACTCGCGATGCCCGCGTTGGCGCCTACCCAGTACCCGAACATCGTGGCGCGGGGAAACAGCCGGTTGATCAGCACGAATAACCCAAAAACAACCGACAAAATTCCCATTCCGAGGCCGGTAAAACTCGCAAGCCGCAAGGGTATATGGCTAAACGAGATCAGTCCCTGCAAGGCGAGCGCGATGAGCCGAGATACGTTGTATTTACTGGTGCCGCGTAGGCGCGCCGGGCGATCGTAGCGTATGCCTGATTGCCGAAACCCGACCCAGGACCGTAGTCCACGCAGCATTCGCGACTGCTCCGGCAACGCGAGCAGCGCCCGTTGGCAGCGCTCGCTGATGACGCAGAAGTCTCCAGCGTCGCGAGGCCAGGTGTGGTCGGCAACCTTCTGGATAATCCTGTAGAAAACCGAGTAGGCGGTGCGCAGGAACAACGGTGCATCCCGTCGTCCGCGGATGCCGTTGCACACGTCCAGATTGTCGCGAACACAGGTGCGATACAGTTCCACCAGGACCTCAACAGGATCCTGAAGATCGCAATCCATTACGCCAATGTAGCGGCCTGCCGCGAACGTTAGACCGGTCGAAAGCGCTGCCTGGTGGCCAAAGTTTCTGCTCAGCCGGATCCCTGAAATTCGCGAGTCGCGGTTGCGCCAGGCGCAAATGGTTTCGAACGTTGCATCCTGGCTCCCGTCATCGATACACAAAATGGCCCAGTTGCCGTCAGTGGCCTCCTCCAGCGCGGGAATTACCGCCCTGAAGAATTCCGGGAGCATTTCCTCTTCGTTATAACAAGGCACCACAACGCAGAGTTCTGCGGAGTACGAGGTTACGTCATCGTTCATTTGACTACTCCCCCGCTTGTTGTCAGCTCTTCGGCAAGGTCGATTCTAGCAGCGAAATCGGTCCGCGCATGCGGAACTTTTGGCCGTCTTGTGAGCAATCGGACGGGCAAAAACGTGTCGCGGCAACGCTCGTCGGCGGACGAGTTCCGGCCAGTTCGTCTTAGCGTGCGCGCATACTCGTCTTACGCAGGCCGCGCGGTCCTCCTCGCCGTTGCCGAACAGCCAGCGCGCCCACGCGAGCTGCGCCGCCGCGCTCTTCGGCGCGAG
>CAYMHP010000023.1:0-2976 GCA_964390225.1 uncultured Solibacteraceae bacterium | reverse complement strand
AGGCCGCGCGTTCCTCCTCGCCGTTCGGGACGCTTTCCGTGCCTCCGTTTGCTGCTGTAATCAAAGACCCAGACGTCGCTGCTCGTTAACATACGGCGGACAGGAACTGGCGGGGCCGATGTTGCTAGACTATTTCAAGCTATGAAGCTGTCCATCCTGATGCCGGTTTACAACGAACGCACGGTTGTAGAGCGGTGCGTTTCCCTGGTGCTGACAGCTCCTTTGCCGGAGAGCATGGAGCGCGAGTTGATTATTGTCGACGACTGCTCGACGGATGGCACCTTTGCCATCCTCCAGCGGCTCGCGGCGGCATTTCCTCAGATCCGCCTGTATCAGCACGAGCGGAACCGGGGAAAGGGCGCCGCCGTGCGCACCGCCATCGAAAAAGCTAGTGGCGACTTCTCCCTTATCCAGGATGCCGATCTGGAATATGATCCGGCGGAATATCCCCGGCTAATGCGCCCACTTCTGGAAGGGAACGCCGACGCTGTCTTCGGTTCGCGCTATATGGCAGGCGAGCAGACGCGCGTGCTGCTTTTCTGGCACTCGATGATCAACAAGGGCCTGACGCTGATCTCCAACATGTTCTGCAATCTGAATCTGACAGACATGGAGACCTGCTACAAAGTCTTTCGCACCGACCTGCTGAAGAGCATCCCTATCCGCTCTGACCGCTTCGGGTTTGAGCCCGAGATCGTGATGAAGAGCGCAAAACGCAAGCTGCGCATTTACGAAGTGCCCATCAGCTATCATGGGCGCACCTACGAGGAAGGCAAGAAGATCGGCTGGAGAGATGGCCTGAAGGCGCTCGGCGTCGTCCTGCGGTTCTGGCTCATCGATGACCTGTATGCCACACCCTACGGACGCGGCGTTCTCAATAACCTCACCGGGACGCCCCAGTACCTGAGCTGGCTTTCACGCACCTTGCGGCGTCACATGGGCGATGCCGTCTTTGAAGTCGGCGCAGGCATCGGCAACATTACGGGGCGGCTCATGGGCAAGCGGTTGTTGTACGTGGCCGCGGAAAAGGACCCGCTCTACCTGCACGCACTCCGGAACCGCTTCCTGCGGACCCCGAATGTTGTTGTGCAGCGTATCGATCCGGAAACGCCCGCGGATTTGGCAGGCCTGGAAAACTGTTTCGACACGGTCCTGTGCCTGAACGTCCTCGAGTATCTGGATGACCCCGAGCGCGTCCTCGAATCACTCCGCACAACCCTGAGGCCGAACGGCGTGATTGTCGTTCTTGTGCCGCAAAATCCGAGCTTGTATGGGACGCTCGATGAGAGCCTTGGCCACAGACGGCGATTTCGTGCAGCCGAGGGTCGCCGTCTCCTCGAGGCACAGGGCTTCACAATCGAAAAGGTCTATAATTTCAACAAAGCGGGGACACCACCCTGGTGGGCATACAGCAAATTATCGGGTTCGCGGCGCATCGGCAAACCGATCCTGAAGATATTCGACAAGACTGTCTGGATCTGGAGCCGTCTGGACTCTCTACTGCCTTGGAATGGTCTGTCCCTGATCCTCGTCGCTCGAAAAGACGCCGGCACGCCGAGTCCGACCGCTGAATGCGCCATCAACGAACAGACGACGCCCGCTTCCTCGAACTGATCGCGCGGTTTTCCGGCGCGCGCATGCTTGCCATCGGCGACCTGATGCTCGATGAGTTCATCTGGGGCAAGGTCTCACGCATCTCTCCCGAAGCGCCCGTCCCGGTAGTCAACGTGACTGGCGAATCGTATTATCCCGGCGGCGCGGCTAACGTGGCCCGCAACCTCCGGGAGTTCACCTCCGAGACATCGGTCGCGGGCATGGCCGGCCAGGACCGTGCCGGAAACACGCTTATCGAGCTACTGAACGCAGCCGGTATCCATACCAACGGCGTACTGCAGGACGCAGCTGTATCGACCACCGTGAAGACCAGGGTGATTGCGCGCAATCAGCAGGTGGTTCGGGTCGATCGCGAGCGCAAATCCCCGCTGACCGCCGAACAACTGGATCGCTGCCGCGGGTACCTGGAATCGGCCATCCCCGAGGTCGATGCCATTCTCGTAGCCGATTACGGTAAGGGCTTCTGCACCCAGGCTTTTGCGGATGAGATTTGCGGGCTCGCGCACACCTACCGCAAAATCCTGACCGTCGATCCCCACCCGCATACGTCCTTGATCTGGCGCGGCGCCACGGCCTTAAAACCGAACCGTCTCGAGGCTTTTGTCGCGGCTGGGCTCCCTCCCTCCGACCCTGTCGAACCCGTGTGCCAGGATCAGCCCCTTCTGGCTGCCGCTAGCCGCCTGCGAACGCTTTGGGAAGCGGAAAACCTCCTGATTACGCTCGGCGAGCACGGAATGCTGTTGTTTGATCTAGAAGAGGAACCCCTGCACCTGCCCGCCCGCGCACAGGAGGTATTTGACGTTTCGGGAGCCGGCGACACGGCACTGGCGATCTTCACCCTCGGTCTGGTTGCCGGCGCAACCGCCGCCGAAGCGGCGCAACTGGCCAATACAGCCAGTGGCATTGTCGTGGGAAAGCTGGGAACCGCGACGGTTACACCTGCGGAGCTGGCCGCGGTCTACCAAAGTCGCAACGGCACATCGCGCGGAGAAAACGCGATTCCGAGACGCACACCATAGAAGATGCGGTGGTAATTACTGAAATCCGGGCTATTATACTTACGGGCATCCACTTGGAGAAGTCCGCTCAGTGCGCCTGTAATGCGCCTGCTGGCGTTTAATGAGGCGATGTAACTGTCGTACGTGCCCACCACGTTACCGATTGATTTCCCAATATTCGCGCTGACCCCGGAGTTGAAGCTCCACCTGCGCAGACCGTTGAAGGCATACCCCGCCGAAACCGCAGTCATTCTTGAGGTCAGAAACAGACCGTTCACTGGTGTAACCGATTGGCCGGCGCTGATGTAAGCCACTCCTTCTCCGAAAGTTATGGAAAGACGAA
This sequence comes from uncultured Solibacteraceae bacterium, assembly GCA_964390225.1. Classification (GTDB taxonomy): domain Bacteria; phylum Acidobacteriota; class Terriglobia; order Bryobacterales; family Bryobacteraceae; genus PSRJ01. The sequence goes on along the minus strand of CAYMHP010000023.1, from coordinate 21 downwards.
CGTGTTCAGTGTGTAGGAACT